>NZ_JBANFL010000004.1:0-255722 GCF_037154135.1 Sphingobium aquiterrae | reverse complement strand
AGGGCAACCAGTCTCCGCTTTAAGGGGGAAACTAGTCACGAGACGCCCCCAGTCTCCGCTTTGGGGGAAAACGACAGCGGAGGCCCACGCGGCGCATCGCGACGTCGAACGGATCGGCCGGGATCGGCACGAAGGACAGCCGCTCGCGACCAAGCGCATGTTCGAGGTCGAGCCGGTAGCCGGGCAATGGCTGGCGATGTACGATGGCGCGCAGCTCGAAGGCGAATCGCTTCAGCGGGGAGAGCACGCCGGACTTGAGATGGAGGTGAGCGACATCGAAGCTCCAGCCGCCTTCCTGTCGCCCGCCATGCTTGCGGACGATGCGGTAAAGCCAGCGCTCAAGCCCGCCGGTGAGGTCGAAATAGGCCCGGTCGATGGTCAGAACGAGTGCGCGATCGACCACCCCGGCATAGAACCAGTCGGGGACGATCATCTCGATGCCGAGTGCGCGACCCTTATTGTCGGCCAGCTCGCGCCATTCGTTGATCCAGGAGAAGCGATGTCGGCGGCGCTGGTGCTGTTGCCGGATCGAGGTGGCGACGCTGGTGGACTGGAGCCGGTCGAGCGCGGCCTTCAGCCGATCATAATGGTCGCGTCCGGTGCCGCGTCCGGTGAAAGTGAGGATGTCGTGGGGCGTCGCGGCGATCAGCCGGGAGGTCGGGCGGCCGGCGTCGCGGGCCTCGACGATCTGGCTTGCCGCCCAGATCAGCACGTCGGCATCCCAGATCGTTGCCATGCCATGCTCGGCGGTGGCCTCGACCGAGATCCATGTCTCACCCATGCGGAAGGCGATCGGCCGAACGCGCTTGCTCTTGGCGAGGCTGAAGAAGGGCCAGGCCATCAAATCCTGCGCGTCGCGCGGCGCCAGGTCGCCCCGGATCGACCGGAACAGGTCGAGTTGCGCCCGCTCATCGCCGAGGCGCTGCCGATATGGGGGTGCTGATAGCGTCACGCGGGTTTCGCCGCGTGCGCGCCGTTCCGGCGGGGCATGAGATCGTCCTGGCCGGGATCGGACGTCGAATATTTGGTGCCCAGATCGGCCCAGGCGCGCAGGTCATCGACCGTGTAGACGACGCGGCCACCGAGCCGGCGATAGGCGGGGCCGGTGCCGAAATAGCGATGCTTCTCCAGCGTCCGCCCGGACAGGCCGAGGAACCGTGCGGCCTCCGGGGTGCGCAAGAAGCGCGGCGGAAGGCTGTGCGGATTGGACATGAACGGCTCCTGCGAAAGTCACGGCGGCAGGAGACTAATCTGGCGTAGAACAGGTGGCGAAGCGGGGTATGAAGATGTGCGCTGCGCGGAAGTGACCACCCCACACGCCTGGCGATGCCGGTCCCCCGAAAAAACGGAAATCAGCGGATGCTCAACAGTTTGCGGTAGCCGCCGTTCATCATGGTGGTGGCGGCCCGCACGAGTCGTATCGAAAAGGAGCGTGCCCGCGAATCCTTCCATTCGATCGCGGGCAAGGCGGCCGCATCGTCGTCCCCCAGCGCGGCCGCAATGTCGCGATAATTGCCGCCGGCCAGCTTGATGTCGAGCGCGACGAGCATCTGTTCGAGTCGCAGTCGGCGATAGGGCGTGAGCGGCCAGCCACGCGGCGGTGGACCAGTCGGCCTTCCGAACAGGCGACGGTGAAAGCGCATCAGGCTGGCGATGCGCGTCTCGAAATCGCGATCGAGCGGAATCAGCGCCGCCAGCGGTTTTCCGGGTGTCGTATTGCGTACCCACAGCCGATGCTCACCCTGAGCGTCGGCAATGACGACATGGCGGCCGTCAAGGCCGCTCTGGTCGGCAGGCAAAGCACCCAAAGCGGTAGGGTCGATCGCTAGCGCGTCGGAGAATCCCCCAGGTGCGGCATCGAGCATGACCGTGACGGAGACAAGATCAGCACGCCATAGAGCAGCATCGGCATGGTCGGATGGAGTCCAGGCGAAAAGATAACCCCCATCGGCGGGCGAGCGCCGCACGAGCGGCGTCCTCGCTCACCGCGCCCGCCGCGATGCGGCGGACCATGCGGGCATGATCGGTGCGATACTGACGGTTGCGCCGCAGGAACTCTGCGGCAAATTCGGGGCGTCCGGGCGCATCCGGCTCTCGGCCGGACGCCGACGAACGCCATTCTGGCGATGGCATAGGCATCCTCCCAATCGCGTTTATCGCGGCCTGGTCGGTCAGGATTGCCGGAGTGGATTTCAGAAAATAGCGTAAAGTGAGCAGTTTGCGTTGCGGTTTGGTCGGATATATTTTCGACAGGAAAACGCGGTTTTCAACCGTGCCATTAACCATCGTCAGTTCATGCGGGGACCGAGAAGATAGGCGTAGCCGACTTCGGTCATCCAGCGGGCGCGGGCTAGATGACTGTCGTGAACGGCTTTCGCCCGTTCTGGGTCGAGCGTCGGATTGAGCCCGAAGATTATGGACACGGCCTCGCGCCAGTCGGCGCTCTCGTCGGCGGCGTCGAGCAGGCGGAGATAGTCTGACAGGTGCGCCTCGTCATAGCCGGTGAGATGCGGCTCGTCGGGCGGGCGGTCCTCGAATCGCTTGTCGGCCATCGTGAGGCGTTATCCTTGATCGTTCATTATTAGCCGGAAATGACGGTGCCGTGACCCGCTGGCGCGGCATCGTTATCGGCGCCGGCCGCACCACTAGCATGGAACTCCCATAATGGTTGTTTCATGACCAGCCAACGATACAACTGATATGGGATAAACCCGATGAGGTGTATCGTCCAGCGTGGCGCGCATGGATATGAAGCGCCTCGTTGGAACTAATTTTTCAAGACTGCGACGGGAAAAGGGCTTCACCCAGGAGCGTTTCGCCGAAGAATCCGGTTTCACACAGCAATATGTGAGCGATCTGGAGCGAGGATTGCGCAACCCGACAGTGGTGACGCTGTTTCATCTTGCTTCGGCGTTGGGCGTGAAGCCTGTCGATCTGGTTGCCGAGATCGAGAGCTAATCGAACGGGTTCGATTCTCTTCGCCATATCAATTTCCTATTCGCGAGCCGGGGCAAAGCCTCGGCGAGCGCGGCGCGCGCAATGTCGCACGACCATTGCGCGCGCCGCAGCCGACTCGGCCCTTGGCCAGATCATCGGACTTGCTGAAATCTGTGAATACGGAAAGCCGCAGAGCCGGAATCCGGCCCTGCGGCTCTCGTGTCAGGCAGCCTTGAGGCGCTGCATCCCTTCGGCGAGGGTCCACAGCGCGCGGTTGAGCGTCACATTCTGGTCGATGCCATTGATGGCGCGGGTCTGGCTGCGGCGAATACGGCCCTCCGCGTTGCGCTTCCGGCCGTCCAGTCCACCCCGGATCACGTTTTCCTGAATGACGTTGAACGTGCTCCACAGATTGCGGCCCACATCCTCGTGGCGGCGCGGCTCGATGATCTGCTCGGGGCGCAGCGGGCTTTCGTCCTCGCCATAACGGGCAACCAAGCTGACTTCGGCCAGCAAGCGCCGTTCGTCCTCGGAAAGCTGGACGTCCTTCATCGTCTCGCTGGCGTCGATCAGGCGCGGGAAATCCTCGGCAACGGTATAGACGCCCTCGATGATGTCATGCTGGATATTGCCCTTGTGGGGGACGCGGACTTCCTCGAACCGCTCGCCTGCGATCATGCTGTTGGTGCAGACGAAGCGCAGCATCCCGGCGAACATCTGATAGGCGCTGGTCCCGTCATGGCTGTTCACGATGATGACTTCGGCGGCCTCGGGCTTGCCGATACCGTCATCCCGGCGCAGGCGCAGCATATGCTTGGCGTGGCCGTGGCGGCTGCCGTCGCGCGGGACGGACTGGACCGCGAAGAACGGGAACCATCCTTCCCCGCGCAACCCCTCAACAATGTCGATGGTGGGGACATAGACATACCGCTCGGAACGACTGTCGTGCGCCTCGCGGGCAAAAATGGACGGGACGTGGCGATACAACGCCTCATTGTCGAGCGGTTCCCGCCCGCTGATCTGATGCGCGTTGCGGCCGAACCGGGTGGCAAGCTGATGGTAGGTCATTGGTCTTTCCTTTCCGTAGGTCTGAAGGTCGGCGAAGCAGAGCGCCGCGCCTGACCTTCTGGCCGTCGCCGAGACCGGGGGTGCAACCGGAGCGGGCGGCTTCGCGGGGAACCGGCTGCACGGAACGCGAAGCGTGGAGGAAGCTGGGCGGAAGCCGCTCCGAAGGGCGCCGGGGGCAGCGCCCCAAGCACGGCACCGCCATGGGCGGTGCAACCGAAGACGCCCGCGCACGCGGAGCAATCTTCCCTGCCGTCCTCTGTTTAGGGGATCGATCCATCACTGAGGCTACCGTCGGCGGATGCGAGGATGCTTGATCCAGTCGGTCGATTTGCGGATAGCGGCGAGCGACTCGCCAGGGCGTCGTGACGAAGGTGCGGCGCTGCGGCGTCTCCAACGACACTCTGAAAGGATATCCATGAACAACAATGAACTCGCCGAGAAGGTCGCGACCGATCAAGGCGCGACCAAGGCCGATGCGCGCAAGCTCGTCGATGCGGTCTTCGCCGCCATTGCGGATGCCGCTGCCGGTGGTGACGAGATTTCCATTAATGGCTTTGGCAAATTCAAGGTGAAGGCCAGCCCCGAGCGCGAGGGCCGCAATCCCGCGAATGGGGAAACGATGACCATTAAGGCATCGAAGAAACTTGCCTTCACACCTGCCAAGGCGGTGAAAGACAAGCTGAACGCCTGACCCTTCTGGCCGTCCAGACGATAAGATGCCCCGCCGGGACCGGCGGGGCATTGTCGTTTCTGGTCAGCGCGACCAGATGAGGTTGTGCTGGCCAGGCTTGTCGGTCTCGACCAGCGTGGCGTAGATCGGCGCGGAGAGGCTCGGATCGTCCAGCTTGACCGAGAGGTAATCGCGGCCTTCGCGGCTGGTCTTCTTCCAGGCGGCTCCGAACTCGATCGCCGGGGATTGGAGGCGGTAGTCGGGAGCCTTGTCGCTATCCTTGTCGACCGGACGGATCACGGTCTTGACTTTGAGGGTAAGGGTTTCGACGATGCCGGTGAAGCTGCCGTTATCGTTCTCGGTGAAGGTGCCGATCGTTGCCATGTCATTTTACTCCTGTCTTTCGGACCGCGCCTGTCGCGGCCTCGATGGTGATCGCCAGGCCGGGGGCGATTGACCGCGCACCCAAAGGGCCGCAGCAGAGCGGAGGATGGCGGCGGGCGGCTATTTTGCTTCGCGGTGCAAAGCGCGGCACGCGCGGCGGAAAATAGTCGCCCATAGCCATTGCGAGAGGTGATCGAGGCGGAAGCCATCCCCCGGTCAGATCACGCCATTGAAGAGGCCGTGCAGGAGCGCCCGAAGGTAGGTTTCGAGCACATGGAGGCCGTCGCCAGACAGTGTTGATGATGGCGCTATGCTCCGGCGGAAACGCGCCCTTCGCTATCGGAACCGATCCTCACTGCGATGATCGCGCGCACAACCGCGACGCCTGCCGCAATCTCAGACCGCCGAGGCCGGATGCGGATAGACCTGGACTCCTGCGAGTCCGTCAACGCGAAAAGGCCGATGGTGAGCGCCCTGATGCGTTTATCGTAGCGGGTCATGCCAATATTTCGCGCGGTATTCAGAAACTCGGCCAACCAGTCAGCGAAGACCTGCAATCGCCGCGACAAGTGCTGACGGTGCGGATAGAGCAAGGTCATCGGCATGGATTCCGCGCGATGATCCGGCATCACCTCAATCAGTTCACCCGCGGCGAGGTGCGCCTTTACGTCATAGGCCGGTATCTGAATGAGGCCGAGCCCCGCCAGGCAACAGGCGATATAAGCTTCGGCGCTGTTGACGGTCACGAAACCGGACATGGCCTTGGTCCTCATCGTGCCGTC
The DNA here is from genome assembly GCF_037154135.1 of Sphingobium aquiterrae. Taxonomy (NCBI): domain Bacteria; kingdom Pseudomonadati; phylum Pseudomonadota; class Alphaproteobacteria; order Sphingomonadales; family Sphingobiaceae; genus Sphingobium; species Sphingobium aquiterrae. Next base: position 249,881 of record NZ_JBANFL010000004.1, on the reverse strand, counting down.
CTCGATCCATTCCCAGTCCTCGACCCGACCGTTCGATGGCGATGGAGATCAGCGGGTTCCGTCGGAATGCCATAGCGCGCGATATAATCCGGACTGGCGACGTTGATCAGCGGCAGTTCACCGATCGAACGGGCGATCATGCCGGAATCGGCCAGCGGCCCGACCCGCAACACACAGTCTATGCTGTCCTCGACCAGATTGACCGCGCGATCGGTGACACCCAGGCCGATCTCGATATCGGGATAGCGCGCGAAGAAGTCCGGCAGCGCAGGGGCGATGATGAGCCGACCGATCCGTCCCGGCACATCAATTCGCAACATCCCGCGCGGCCCGACCGAGATCTGGCGAAACAGCCCCTCGGTCTCCTCGACATCGGCGATCAGTCGCAGGCAGCGATCGTAGAAGGCGACGCCGTCCTGCGTCGGCGAAACGCGGCGGGTCGTGCGATGCAACAGGCGCGCGCCGACGCGCGCCTCCAGTTCCTGGATCGCGGCCGATACCGAGGATCGCGGTATCCCCAGCATGTCGGCGGCGCGGGTAAAGCTCGCGCATTCGACGACGCGGATTAATGTCCTGAAAAGGTCGATACGATCCACTGTCACCACCCATTGTTCGTCTGTCCTGACATGTGATGTCAGAATGATCGGCTTTATGGCAACAATCGAGATGGTAATTTCTGCGCCCATGGGGTCGCGGACGACTCCGGCAACCAGCAGGAGACAGGCGCATGGCCGATCACAGTATCAAGGGTAAGACAGTTCTCATCGCCGGCGGCGCGAAGAATTTGGGCGGACTGCTCGCCCGTGATCTTGCCGGGCAAGGCGCGAAGGCGGTCGCCATCCACTATAACAGCCCGGCCACGAAAGACGCCGCCGCCGCCACTGTTGCCGTGATCGAAGCTGCCGGTGCGCAGGCTGTTGCCTTTCAGGGCGACCTGACCACGGCGGGCGCGATCGAAAAGCTGTTCGCGGACACGATCACGACCGTGGGCAATCCCGATATCGCGATCAACACGGTCGGCAAGGTGCTCAAGAAACCCTTCGTCGAGATCAGCGAGGCCGAATATGACGAGATGACGGCGGTCAATTCCAAGTCCGCCTTCTTCTTCCTGAAGGAGGCGGGGCGTCATGTGAACGACAACGGCAAGGTCGTCACGCTGGTGACGTCGTTGCTCGGCGCGTTCACGCCCTTCTACGCCGCCTATGCGGGTACCAAGGCGCCGGTGGAACATTTCACCCGCGCTGCGTCGAAGGAGTTTGGCGAGCGCGGCATCTCGGTGACGGCGATCGGGCCGGGGCTGATGGATACGCCCTTCTTCTACCCGGCCGAGGGTGCGGATGCTCAAGCCTATCACAAGACCGCCGCCGCTCTCTCCGCCTTCACCAAGACCGGGCTTACCGACATCGAGGACATCGTGCCCTTCATCCGCTTTCTCGTCTCGGACGGCTGGTGGATGACCGGACAAACCATCCTCGTGAACGGCGGCTACACGACCAAGTAGATCCCTAACATGGCGAGCCGGGCCGTGGCCCGGCGAGCGCGACACAAAAGTGGCCGCGCGCCCAAGAAGGCGAGCGGCCACGATTTTGAAGCCGGAACAATAGGAAGGCCGGGACCGTTGGTGCGATCCCGGCCCCGTTCTCACTCGGCGGCGACGGCGTAGGACCGACCCGCGCTATCCTCCGCTTCGGTATGTGAGGCCTCCGCCTCGGACGGCTGATCGACAGGTTCGGCCTCCGGCTCTTCGGCCTGCACCACCACCGTTTCCGGTTCGGGTGTCCGCAATACAGCAGGAAGCCATCCAGTTCCGGCCAGAAGCTGCTCGGCGGCCAGTGCCATGTCGGGCTTCTTCAAGGGCACGATCCGGGCAGCGGCTTCCTCCGATACGGCATCGGCCACGGCGGCGGTGATATGCGCCTTGGTGACACGGCCAAGATAGCTGTCCACCGTGAGCGTCCAGTCCTTCGCCACGTCCAGCGCCAGCGCGGTCGCCAGCCGGTCCGCCGTTTGCAGCGCCTTGGGCTTGCGATCCCACGGCAGGCGAAGCGCGTTCACCGTCTGCGAGGCGCAATGCGCCAGCAGCGCCAGCAACCGTTCCTGATCCAACACCATGACGAAGCCCCACAGGTCTGCCACGTCACGCGGCATCTGCCCGGCCCATGCTTCATGCCGCGCGGCCATCTCCACCGCCAGCGGCCTATCCTCGATCCCGTCCGCATGTCCGCCAAGCGGCGTCTCGGTGGGGCGAATTTCAAGGCAACCGGCGCTCTGGTTGTAGAAGAGTTGCGCGGTCATGGTATGGACCACGGCGACAAGGGCAAGGTCGGGCCGTTCACCAAGGGCGACACGCAAGGCCAACGTCCGGTGGGCGCTAAGGTCGCGAATGAGACTGTCGGAGATCGGCTTGCCCGGTTCCTCGTCCTCTTCGATTTCCTCGGCTTCCTCTGTCTCGTGCTGCTCATCATCCTCGGTCGCATTGCCCGTGTCGATGCCATCAGCTTCACCGTTCTCATCGTCCCCCGGATCAGCCAGCGCCTCGTCTTCGGGGCGAACGAACCCGCGATCGATCCGGGGTGTGCCGTCATGGTTCAGCACCACGAACACGCCACCGTTGGCGATTATCTGGCGGTCATAGGCCGAACGCTTCCCGGAAATGTCGTCCATGTCCTCGTCCAGCGCCTCCAGCTTCGCCGCCATGTCCTCGGGCATTTCGTCATAGGAGGAATAGCCGTCGGTCAGTGCGTCATGCTGCTCGGACAGGGCCGTGAACCGCGCCTCGTCCTCGTCGGACAGTGGGGCGGGCGTCGGGTAATAGCGCCGCAAGCCATGAGCGTGAGGGAAGTTGATATGGACGTCCGCCCATTTCCAGCCCTCGGCCTGAACCTGTGCCGCCACCTCGCGCAGCTTCTCGATAACGAGCATGTCGAGCAACCCGGCATCCTCGAAATATCCACCCTGATCCTCGGTAAACAGGTCGCGGATGATCGTGCCGCCTGCCTCCGCATAGGCTTCTGCTCCAACGAACACGGCCCGGCGATCATGGGCGGGCACGTTGTCGGCAGTGAGGTCACGGCGGATGATCCATGCCTCGCGATTGTGGTGCAGGTTCTCGAACACCTGTTCCTGACGGATATGGTCCTCGGTGATCGCAAAGGCCATTAACTGCTCCAGCGAAATGCCGTCCTCGCGGTACACCTGCATCAACTTCGGACTGACCGCGCCAAGGCGAAGCCGCTGCTTCACCACATGGGCGGACACGCCGAACCGCGCGCCAATTTCCTCCGCGCCCCAACCCTTGTCGTCGGAAAGCTCCTTGAAGCGTTCGACCTGATCGGCGGCGTGCATCGGGGTCCGGGTGACGTTTTCGTCCAGACTGATCTCGGCGGGGTCATTGTCCGTGTCGAGATAGCAGCGGATCGGTTCGGTCTTCTTGATCTGCTTGCGCTTGACGCGTAGCAATTGCGCCAGTCTGCGACCCTCGCCAGCGGTGACAAGGTAACAGCCGGTCTGCTCATCCCCCTTATATTCCGGTTCGATCACAAGGTTCTGGATCATACCCTTGTGGTGGATACTGGCGGCCAGCGCTTCGATGGCGGCTTCGCCATGTGGCATCTTGCGGGCATTGCGCGGGGACTTCTTCAGCTTGTTCAGCGGCACGAAAATCTGGATGCCACTGACGGCTTCGGTCTGGACGGTATCGGTCATCTTCCTTACTCCTTCAAAGCACACGCACCCCGGAGCGGGGTGGGCGGCGAAAGAGCGACCGGAAGGCCCGCCGGCAGAGCCGGGCAGCACCCGCCGTCGGGGTCCCCGTCGCGCTAGCGATGGGGTGGCAAGGGCCGGAACGCAGAGGAGGTAAGCGCGCTTGCGCGCGTTGCGGCCCGGCGCGGCGGGTCTATAGGGAAGCGACGCCCACCCCGCGCTGGGGAGCGTAGCGACCAGTCGACGCGATCGGGACGGCGCAGCCCTGGCCCGATCTCGGTATCATCGTAAAGGCGCAAATCCGTGGATACGGATTTACGGACCGGCGTGAATACGCCTTCGCGCTATGGCGATCGTTACCTGGACAGGACGAAACCCGCAGGGGTTCGGTCGGAGCGAAGCGGAGATAGAGCGCCGGTCCCAAAGGGAAGCGCCCTATTGACTTTGTAAGATATTTTCCTTACCTTGAGAAGGACTGGAGATCACCTATGCCTGCCATGCTCGAAGAGATCAGCACCATCACCGCCAAGGGACAGACCACCGTGCCCAAGTCCGTGCGTCAAGCGCTCGGCGTCGATTACGGAGGTCGCATCGCCTTCCGCGTCGATGAGCGCGGCGTCACGGTCCATCGCGCCGATACCGAGAACGACGATCCGGCTATCGACGGCTTCCTGACGTTCCTCGCCGCTGACATCAAACGCCGTCCCGAGGCGCTGACGGCTTTGTCACCGGCGCTGGCGGATCGGATCGCGGCGCTGACCAAGGGGATCGCCGTCGATCTCGACGCGCCGATCGACGGCGATGTCGATCTCTAGCCGATGGTCGCCGTCAATGATTGGGAGCTGATCGCGCACCCGCTGTTTCTCGACCAGCTTGAGAAGTTGACGGCGGCAGTTGAGCGGGCGCGGGCGAAAGACCCGCGCGGCTGGCGCAAGTCCGCCAACGCGAAGCTGCTGGCGGCGCTGCGCCAGCTCGTGTTCGAGACCATCCCGCAAGACCCCTCACGGTCGGAATACCGGCAAGGTGGGACGCTCGGCGACGACCGCAAGCACTGGTTCCGGGCGAAGTTCGGCGCGGGGCGGTTCCGGCTGTTCTTCCGCTACAGCACCAAAGCGAAGATCATCGTCTTTGCCTGGGTGAACGACGAAACGACACTGCGCACCTATGGCGCGAAGTCGGACGCCTATGCCGTGTTCCGCAAGATGCTCGACAGGGGCAATCCGCCCGATTCATGGGAAGCGCTATTGGCGGCGGCCAGCGAGCCGGATGCGCAGACGCGGATGGAGGCGGCTGCGCCGGAAACGCCGTGAGCACTTATCTCTACTACGCCCCACTACGCCCCACTACGCCATTTGCGCCGTGGGCTGTCCTGCGCCGAAACGCGCCGCCGCAGCTACGCCACGGCACGCTACAGCACGATGGCGAATTTTCTGGAGTCTCGCGCACGGTTCGCCAGCTTGGAGGCATGGCCCTGTCTCGTAAACGCCGGCGCCGCGCGCCGTCCGGCTGGTCTGAAGGTCTCGAAGACCTGCACGACTATTTCAAGCCCAGCCCGAAACGGCGAACGCCCCGGCGCGCGCCGGTGGATGACGGCCCGATTGTCGTCACCGACGACTGGCCGGAGCAAGTTCCCATCGGCGATGCCGAATTGCGGGCCATCGAAAGCCATTTGGCGAAGGAACTGGATGAGCTGTTCGGCCCCTTACCCTGAAATACGGAGTATCATGCCATGACCCACGCCGCCCTTGCCGCCGACGATGCGACGCCGGTCATCGCCACCGCGCGCGTCGCGCTCTACATTCGGGTGTCGACACCGCGGCAGGCCGAGCACGACCTGTCGATTCCCGACCAGCGGCGGCAGATGGAGAAGCATTGCCTCGGCAAAGGCTGGGAGGTTGCCTCCGAGTTCGTGGAGCCGGGCAATACCGCGACCGACGATCGCCGCCCGTCGTTCCAGGCGATGATCGACGCGGCGATGGAAAAGCCACCGGCGTTCACGATCATCCTCGTCCATAGCTTCTCCCGCTTCTTCCGCGACCAGTTCCAGTTCGAGTTCTACGTTCGTAAGCTGGCGAAGAACGGCGTGCGGGTGATCTCGATCACGCAGGATTTAGGCGATGATCCGATGAGCGTGATGATGCGCCAGATCATGACGCTGTTCGACGAATATCAGTCGAAGGAGAATGCCAAGCACACGCTGCGGGCGATGAACGAGAACGCGCGCCAGGGCTTCTGGAACGGGGCGCTGCCGCCGATCGGCTATCGCATCGTCGCGGCCGAGCAACGCGGTTCCAAGACCAAGAAGAAGCTGGAAATTGATCCGGTCCATGCCGAAACGGTGCGCCGCATCTATCGCATGGCGCTGAACGGCGTCGACAATAGCGGCCCGATGGGTCTCAAGAAGATCGCCACCTGGCTCAATGACAACAACATTCGCACGCGCGACGGCGGGCGCTGGGGTATCTCCGGGCTGCATCTGCTGCTCACCCGCACGACCTATATCGGCCAGCATCGCTTCAACACGCGCAGCCACAGGACGCGGGAAGCCAAGCCAGAGGCCGAACATGCCATCATGGCGGTGCCGCCGATCATCACCGAGGAAGAATATTACGCGGTGCAAGCGTCGCTCAAGGCGCGCAACCGGATCGTCATGCCGCCGCGCGCCGTGACCAGCCCGATCCTCCTGACGGGCATCTGCTTCTGCGCGTCGTGCGGCGGCGCGATGACGCTCCGCACCGGCACCGGCAATGCGGGCGGCAATTACCGCTACTATACCTGCTCGACCAAGGCGCGGCAGGGCAAGACGGGATGCAGCGGCAACACCGTGCCGATGGACCGGCTCGACGGCGCGGTAGTCGATCATCTGGAATCCCGTCTGCTTCATCCGCAGCGGCTTGAAGAGATGATGGGGGAATTGCTGCACCGCCGCGACGATTGGGTCGAGCGGCGGCGCGGCCACATTTCCGAGCTGCGCAAGCGGGCCACGGAAGCTGAAGCCAAGCTCAAGCGTCTCTACGATGCGATCGAAAACGGTCTGGTCGATGCCGGAGATTCCTCGCTCAAGGATCGTATTGCCGAGCTGGTCGCGATGCGCGATCAGGCGCGGGCGGATACGGATCGGGCCGTCGCCGCCGTAGAGCGGATCGGGCCGGTCGTCACGGCCGAGAGCCTGCGGACATTCGCGCAGACCGCCCGACGTAAGCTGCGCAATGAGGACGGCACCTATCGTCGCGACTATCTCCGCGCGGTCGCGCAGCGGGTCGAGGTGGTCAGCAAGAACGAGGTGCGTGTGATGGGAACGCGGAGCGAACTGCTGCGGACCCTGACCGCCGCCTCTGGCGTAGAGGCGGCGGTTACTGGCGTTCGCGGATTTGCTCCGAAATGGTGCACCCGACAGGATTCGAACCTGTGGCCTCTGCCTTCGGAGGGCAGCGCTCTATCCAGCTGAGCTACGGGTGCCTTGGCCTATGGCCGTCGGGCGCGCTTAGCAAAGGCTGAGGGGCAATGCCAGCGGCAAAATGCGGCGATGCTCATGGAACCCGCCGCATCGCGCGTCACGGCCTATTTCGCCGGCTTCTGCATTTCCGCAAATGTGCCAAGGCCGCAGGTGGGGCCGGGCGTGCCGCCCATGCCCGCACGGAAGACCGTGATCGTATCGACCGAACAGAGCTGCGAAATACTGGTCTTGTAGATGAAGCTCTTTTCAAAGCCCAGGCCCGAGCAGGCATAGGGCAGCGTGTTGCGATAGACCTTGCCGTCGACCATGCGGAAATCGATGGTCTTGTCGTCGCGCACATCGGTCTGGCGGATGCGGATGGTCTGCACGCAATCGATGGTCTTGCCGCTGGGCACCAGCGGATCTGGCTTCGCCTTTTTCGCAATGGAGGGTGCGCCGGTGCCCAGCGCCAGGGCCAGTGCAAACCCGGCAAGCACGCGAATCGCGGTAACTTCATGGGTCATGGCAGTTCTCCTCGTCCCGGAATGACGTTCTGTCTGAAAGACGCCGCGCCATGCAATATGCCGTAACATAGCATGGGGCGGCCAGGCGCGCGATGAGTCGTCGGGCGGCTGCCGGTCAGCCGGTCGTGGCCCCGGGCGCGGCCGTCTTTGGCGCCCCGCTCTTCGGTGCAGGCGTCTTGGGCTTGTAGCGGCACAGGTCGGCGACGATGCAGCGCCAGCATTCGGGCTTGCGCGCCTTGCACACATAGCGGCCGTGCAGGATCAGCCAGTGATGCGCGTCGCGGCGGAAGGGGCCGGGCGTCTGCTTGTCCAGCGTCTTCTCGACCTCCAGCACCGTCTTGCCCGGCGCCAGGCCGGTGCGGTTGCCGACGCGGAAGATGTGCGTATCGACCGCAAAGGTCTCCGCCCCGAAGGCCGTGTTCATCACGACATTGGCGGTCTTGCGCCCGACGCCCGGCAAGGTGGTGAGCAGGTCGCGATCCTGCGGCACCTCCCCGTCGAAATCGCGCACCAATATCTCGGAGAGCGCGATGACGTTCTTCGCCTTGGCATTGAACAGGCCGATGGTCCTGATGTGGCTTTTAAGCCCCTCCTCCCCTAGCGCAACCATCTGCGCGGGGGTCTTCACCTGTTGGAACAGCGCGCGGGTGGCCTTGTTGACGCCGACGTCGGTCGCCTGCGCGGACAGCACGACAGCGACCAGCAGCTGATAGTCATTGCCATATTCCAGCTCCGTGCGCGGCGCCGGGTTCGCCTCTGCCAGGCGGCTGTAGAATTCGAAGATGTCGGCGGCTTTCATGGCGGTTACAGCCCCAGCACGCCCTTCATGTCATAGCGCCCCGCCGGCTGCCCCTGCAGCCATTGCGCCGCCTTCACCGCGCCGCGCGCGAAGATGGTGCGGTTCTCGGCGCGATGGCCGATCTCGATCCGCTCGCCCTCGGTCGCCAGGATCACCTGATGATCGCCCGCCACCGATCCGCCGCGCAGCGCCGCAAAGCCGATGGCGCCGCGCGCCCTCGCGCCGGTGATGCCGTCCCGCCCGCGCTCGCTATGATCGGCCAGAATCATGTTGCGCCCACGCGCCGCCGCCTCGCCCAGCAGCAGGGCGGTGCCGGAGGGGGCATCCACCTTATGCCGGTGATGCATCTCCACGATCTCGATATCCCAGTCATCGCCCAGCCGGCGCGCGGCATCCTCCACCAGCGCAGCGAGCAGGTTGACGCCGAGCGAGGTATTGCCCGTCTGCAGCACGGGGATGGCGCGCGACGCCGCGTCGATCAGCGCATGATGTTCCGGCTCAAGCCCGGTGGTGCCGATGACGACAGGCTTGCCCGCCGCCACGCAGGCATCCAGATGGGCGGAGAGCGCGGCGGGTACGGAAAAGTCGATCAGCACATCGCTCGCCTGCGCCAGCGCCAGGGGATCGGCGCCGATGGCCATGCCCGGCGCGATCTCACCCGTGCTGCCCGCCCGGTCGACACCGCCCGCGACAGCCAGCCCGGCATCCTTCGCCGCCGCCGCGATCGCCTGCCCCATGCGGCCTGCCGCGCCGAAAATGCCGATGCTGATGGTCATGTGGTGGTGCCGCTCTTCCGTTCCGTTCGTTCCCCGCGCGATGCCACGGGCGGGCGCGTTTGTCATCCCCGGCGGTTCATCATCCCCGGCGACGCATTGCGGGCAACTGGCGATCGCGGCTTTGCCCTCGCCGCTCATGCGCCTATGATCGGGCCATGGACGATATTCGCAGCATCGTGGTGCTGACTGGCGCCGGCGTTTCGGCGGAAAGCGGCCTTGCGACCTTTCGCGGCCCCGATGGCCTGTGGGAGGGGCACAGGGTGGAGGATGTCTGCACGCCCGATGCGCTGCGGCGGGACGCGGCGCTGGTCCACCGCTTTTATGACGAGCGGCGCGCGAAGCTGACGGAGGTCGCGCCCAACCCGGCGCATGAGGCGCTGGCGGCGCTGGACCATGCATGGCCCGGCGACCTGCTGATCGTGACCCAGAATGTGGACGACCTGCACGAGCGGGCCGGGGCGCAGCGGATACTGCACATGCATGGCGAGCTGCAATCGGCGCTGTGCGCTGCCTGCGGGGCGGCGCAGCCCTGGCACGCACCGCTGCCGCCGGGCACCCCCTGCCCCTTCTGCGCGGCACACAGCCTGCGGCCCGACATCGTCTTCTTCGGCGAGATGCCCTATGAGATGGACCGGATCGACGAGGCCCTGCGCCGGGCCGACCTGTTCGTCTCCATCGGCACGTCCGGCGCGGTCTATCCCGCCGCAGGCTTCGTGCAGACGGCCGCCCATGCCGGCGCGCGGACGCTGGAACTCAACCTCGATCCGTCGGCAGGCAGCATCTATTTCGAGGAAACCCGGCTTGGCCCGGCGAGCGCGCTGGTGCCGGCATGGGTGGCGGAGATGCTGGGGTGAGGAAGGGGTGTGCTATGAGTAGACGTCATTCCCGCGCAGGCGGGAATCCATCTCCCATCAGAGGGCACTGGATGCCAGGTCAGGAGATGTGTTCCCGCCTGCGCGGGAATGACGGGAGTGGGTGGTTGGCGGACGTTCATTTTTCGTCATGCTGAACGTGTTTCAGCATCCATCGCGCCACACACGCCTTCGCTCAATTCGGAGAAATGGACCCTGAAACACGTTCAGGGTGACGATGACTAGGCGTCCGCCTCTGGTCGTAACCCACCCACCCCCTCAATAATCCCGGTCAATCGCGCTGTGCTTGCGCGTGTCGCGCATGAAGAGATAGGCGATCAGCGATATGCCGATCATGCCGGAGACATACCAGTAGAAGGCGGGCTCCATGCCCCTGCCCTTCAGCCAGAAGGCGACATATTCCGCCGTGCCGCCGAACAGCGCATTGGCGACGGCATAAGGGAGCGCCACGCCCAGCGCGCGGATGTGGGCGGGGAAGAGTTCCGCCTTCACCACGGCGTTGATCGCGGTATAGCCGCTGACGATCACCAGCGAGAGCAGCACCAGCAGGAACGCCTGGAAGGAGGATTGCACCGTTTCCAGCGCGGTGAAGATCGGCACCGTGCCGGCGAGGCCAAGGATGCCGAAGGCGACCATGATCGGCTTGCGCCCCACCCTGTCGGACAGCGCGCCGACGGCCGGCTGCAGGATCATGTAGATGGCGAGCGCGCCGGCCATCACGCCGCTCGCGGTCTCGATGCTGAAGCCCGAGGTGTTGACCAGGAATTTCTGCATATAGGTGGTGTAGGCATAGAAGGCGAGCGTGCCGCCCGCCGTCAGCGCCAGCACCAGTGCGGCCTGCGCGGGATGGTGCCGCAGCAGCGCGAACATGCTGGAGCGCGGCGGCATCCCTTCCGCATCGGCCTCGCCCTGCTTCACCGTTTCGAAGGATCGCGTCTCCATCATCCGGCGGCGCAGGTAGAAGACGGTGATCGCCAGCACCCCGCCAATGGCGAAGGGAATGCGCCAGCCCCATGCGGCCAGCGCCTCCCGCCCCATCAGCGCCTGCAGCACCAGCAGCACGCCCAGCGCCACCAGCTGCCCCATGATGAGCGTCACATATTGGAAGCTGGAGAAGAAGCCGCGATGCCGGCTACCCGCCATTTCGGAGAGATAGGTGGCGCTCGCCCCATATTCGCCGCCGACGCTCAACCCCTGCATCAGGCGGGCAAGCATCAGCAGCGCGGGCGCGGCGATGCCGATGCTGGCATAGCCCGGTGTCACCGCGATCAGCAGCGATCCCGCGCACATCAGGGTGATGGAGAGGGTCAGGCCCGCCTTGCGCCCGTGCCGGTCGGCATAGATGCCCATCATCCACGCGCCGATCGGCCGCATCAGGAACCCCACGGCAAAGATCGCCGCCGTGTTCAGCAGCTGCGCGGTGAGGTCTCCCTTCGGGAAGAAGATCGGCGCGAAATAGAGCGAGAAGGCAGAATAGACATACCAGTCATACCATTCGACCAGATTGCCCGCCGACCCGCCGAAAATGGCGAAGATCCGGCCACGGGTGACGATATCCGGCTGGCCCGCGGCATCGCGGCGATGATCCGGTGTTACCGGCGGCTGTTCAGGCATCGTCTCTCCCGCGTCCGTCCGCTGATCCGGCAGACGCCTTCAGCCAGCGCAGGCATAGAGCATTTCCCCGCCGGATGTCTTCATCCCGCGACCCGGAAAATGCGGAAAACACAAGTGGGAGGGAATATGGCCCTGCACCCTAGCGCGCGCAGCGGGACGAAGAGGCGTGCCTGTGCGACTGGGCGCCCGACAATGTGGTGCGCGCAAAGCCTCGCGCGCGGATGGCCGCGCCCGTCCCGGCGCTGACCCGCTCCACCGGCCGCGCGCCCGACCGCACGTCGACAGTGCCTTCGGTCACGTCCAGTTCGACCAGCGCGGGCTTCATCCGCACATCGAAAGCGGTGCCGACGGCGCGGATCATCGTGTCGTTCACGATAACGTCGAAGGGGCGTGCCCTGTCATGCGCGACATCGAAGCCGACTTCGCCGCTCAGCAGGCGGACCTGGCGGCTGGCGGGCAGCAGCCGCACCTCCACCGAGGAATTGCTGGCCATGTGCATGAGCGACCCATCGGCCAGGCGGACATTGCTGACCTCGCCGGCATTGGTGCGATAACGGGCGACGTCATTGACCTTCTGCAACCCGACGATGCTGCCGATGACGACAAGCGATGCGCCGACGATGCCGGCGATCACCAGACGAGGGGTGCGCTTGCCGGGCTTTGCGGGGCGCGGACCGACATCGTCGATCGGCTTGGCCTTCAGCCGTTCGGCATATCCCCAGACCGCCTCTGCCCGCGCGAAGGCGACGGCGTGCCGGGGGTCAGCCTCGATCCAGCGGCCAGCGGCCTGCCGTTCCTCGTCAGAGGCGTCAAGGCTGAGCCGGACAAGAAGCCGCGCGGCCTCTTCCTCGATCTGCTGCCTGTTTGATCCGCCCGAAGACTCCTGCACGTTCGAAATCCGTTTCTTCACGCTCTGCCCAGGAACGCATAACCAGAGTAACGGACTTGGCCAGATGTTTTTCAACTGTAGAAACGGACAATTCCATCTCCTCCGCTATTTCCGCCATGGATTTTTCGTGGACGCGGCGAAGAATGAAGGCGCGGCGGCACTGGGGCGGCAGCGTATCGACGATGGCCTGCACCTGGCGAAGGGCATCGCGGGCGTGGATCTGCGCTTCCACGCTGGGGCCGGCCTGCAGCAGTTCCAGGTCGGCGATGGATTCGAAGCTGACCACCTTGTTGCGGCGGGCATTGTCGATCACCAGGTTGCGCGCGATGGCGAAAAGATAGGAGCGGCCGGCGGTGATGCGTTCCCATGTTTCGCAGGCGTAAGCCCGCGCCATGATCTCCGCCACCATATCGTCCAGTTCATGATGGCTCGGCAAAATCCGCCGCAAACGGGCACGAAGCGCGGCTTCGTGCGGCAACAGACATGTCTTGAACCATTCGAGTTTAGCGCGAACCCTATCCACAGCGACCCCCTTATTGTGGTAGGCCTCTCCTCATTCGTTTCTCTTCTGTGACACCAAATCAATCATGGAATCGGGGGCCTGTCCAGCGAGCGGTTTTGAACGAAAGCCCACAAAAAGAGCCTGGGGCGCCGGTTTGTTGCACTGTTACATCAGCTTGGGAATTTTTATCAAAAATCCCGATCTGAAGCAGGAATATTGCGCGTCCGTGGATTATTTAGTTGGAATCCTGCGCGCACCGTCAGGGATCGGTTAAAGGCGGCGCATATGGGAGAAAATCCTGCGAATCCGGCGCTTGATGCAGGATTTTCCTTTCCGCCCTGCCGCAAAGGCGGCCCGATGGGAAAATATGACGCGCCCGTGGTTCAGCCCAGCATCTGGATCATCGACGAGAAATCACGCCCGCCCTCACCCTTGTTCGCGAGAATCTGATAGAGCGATTCGGCCGCGGCGCCCATCGGCACGCTGGCATTGACCGATGCCGCCGCTTCCATCGCGAGCTTGAGGTCCTTCAGCATCAGCGCGACGGCAAAGCCGCCCTGATAGCCATTGTCCGCCGGCGTCTGCGGCCCGACGCCCGGCAGCGGGCAATAGCTGGTCATCGACCAGCTCTGCCCGGAGGAGACGCTGGAGATGTCGTAGAAGGTCTGCGGATCGAGGCCGATCTTCTGCGCCATGGCAAAGGCTTCGCAGGTCGCGACCATGGTGGCGCCCAGCAGCATGTTGTTGCAGATCTTCGCCGCCTGGCCGTTGCCCGCGCCGCCGGCATGGATCACCGCCTTGCCCATGGCCGAGAGGATCGGTTTGGCCGCGGCAAAGGCGTCGTCCGTGCCGCCGACCATGAAGGTCAGCGTGCCGCCATTGGCCGCCGCGATGCCGCCGGAGACCGGCGCGTCGACCATGGCGAAGCCCCTGGCCACCGCCGCGTCGATCACTCGGCGCGCGGTGGCAACGTCGATGGTGGAGCAATCGAGGAACAGCGCACCGGGCTTTGCCGCGTCGAACACGTCGCCGGTATAGACCGCCTCCACATGCTTGCCCGCCGGCAGCATGGTGACGACGGCATCGGCGCCCGACACGGCATCGGCCGCGCTTGCCGCACGCACCCCGCCGCCTTCGACCACGCGGGACAGCGCCTCTTGCGAAAGATCGAAGGCGCGCACGGCAAAACCATGTTTCAGCAGGTTGAGGGCCATGCCTCCGCCCATATTGCCGAGACCGATGAAGGCGATGGTGGTGGTCATTGTCAGCGTCCTCTCAAAAAAAGCCCCTCTCCCTCCCGGGAGGAAGGCGGTGGAGCCGGGGTGAGCGCTGCCTTCGGAGGGCAGGAGCCGGGCGGGAGGACCCCCCCTCGCCCGGCCTGCCCCCAAAAGGCGCTGGCGCTCCATTCTTCGTCCCCCGCCCCATGTTTGGGATCGGGAGGATGTGTCTTATCGCCCCTTCCAGACGCCGGGGCGCTTCTCGACAAAGGCGGCCATGCCTTCGGCCTTGTCCTGCGTCGCGGTCAGGATCTGGAACAGGCGGCGTTCGGTCAGCAGGCCCTGGCCAAGGCCGGTTTCGAACGCCAGGTTCACCATTTCCTTGTTGATGAGGGCGGCGAGCGGCGGCATGCCGGCGATGGTCGCGGCGGTCTTGAGCGCATCATCCAGCAGATCGGCTGCGGGCACGATGCGGGCGACGAGGCCCGCGCGCTCGGCTTCTTCCGCGCCTATCATCCGGCCGGTCAGGCACATTTCCATCGCCTTCGCCTTGCCCACGGCACGGGTCAGGCGCTGCGACCCGCCCATGCCCGGCGCGACGCCCAGCTTGATTTCGGGCTGGCCGAATTTCGCCGTGTCGGCCGCGATGATGAAATCCGCCATCATCGCCAGTTCGCAGCCGCCGCCCAGCGCGAAGCCGGCGACCGCCGCGATCCACGGCTTGCGGGTGGCGGTGACGCGCGAGGTCCACTGGGAGAAGAAATCCTCCAGGAAGAAATCCGCCATCGGCTTGTCGGCCATTTCCTTGATGTCGGCGCCGGCGGCAAAGGCCTTTTCGCTGCCGGTCAGCACCGCGCATGTCTGCGACGGGTCGGCATCGAAACTGGCGAAGGCGGCGATCAGATCGGCCAAAACCTGCTGGTTGAGCGCATTGAGCGCCTGCGGCCGGTTGATGGTGATCAGCGTGACCGCATCGCGCTGTTCGACAAGGATGGTTTCATAGCTCATGGTCTGTGCTCCTGTTCAGGCGCTGAGTTCGGCAAGCGGCGTCCACTCCCTGTCCGCGGGCAGCGGCGCAAAGAGCGAGTCGACCAGCGCGTCGGTAACAGCTTCCGGCGTGGCAGGCTCCCATTTGGGCGCATTGTCCTTGTCGAAAATCACCGCGCGCACGCCCTCCACGAAGTCGGGGCGGCGGATGATGTGACAGGCCAGCCGATATTCACTGCGCATATTGTCGGCAAAATCGGTGAAGGCCGCGCCTTCCACCAGCTGGCGCAGCGCGACCTTGATCGTCTGCGGCGATTTGGTCGCGAGCACCGCACGCTGCTTCCGGGCCCATTCCGACCCGTCGGCATCGAGCGCGGCGAGGATGTCCTCATAGCGGTCGGACGCGAACAGGCGGTCGATTTCCGCGCACTGCGTCGCCAGCTTCGAAGGCGGCGGGGCCTCTTCCGCCGCGTCGAGGATGGCGGCGAGATCGGCGGGCGCGGCCATGATGGCGGCCTTCACGCCATCCAGCCTGTCCGACGTCATATAATGGGTGGCAAGGCCGATAGCGCGGGCATCCGCCCCGTCGATCCGCGCGCCCGTGGTCGCCAGCCAGGCGCCGATGCGGCCGGGCAGGCGCGGCAGGAACCAGCCGCCACCGACATCGGGAAACAGGCCGATGCCGGTTTCGGGCATGGCGAACACCGTCCGCTCGGTCGCGACGCGATAGTGCGCGGGCAGCGAGATGCCGACGCCGCCGCCCATGGTGATGCCGTCGATGAAGGCGACGATCGGCTTGTCATAGACGAACAGCAGATGGTTCATCCGATATTCGACCCGGAAGAAATGCTCGGCCTCCGCGCAGTCGTCCTTCGCGCTGTTGGCGATGAGCGCGATGTCGCCGCCCGCGCAGAAGCCCCGCGACAATTTCGGATCGCCATCGGGCGCCGGGGCATGGTCGATCATCACCGCGACGACCGCCGGGTCCATGCGCCATGCCAGCAGGGCCGCGTTGATCGCCTCGCACATGCCCGGCGTCAGCGCATGGATCGCCCTCGGGCGGTTGAGGCGGATGCGGCCGACGCCGTTTTCGATGAACGTCAGAACCTCGTCGGTCATTGGCGCAGCATGTCCCTTGCAACGATCATCCGCATGACCTGATTGGTGCCTTCAAGGATCGAATGCACCCGCAGGTCGCGCCAGAAGCGCTCGATCGGATAATCCTGAAGATAACCATAGCCGCCATGCAGCTGCAGCGCGCGGTCGACCACCGACGAGCCGGTGTCGGTCGCGAAACGCTTGGCCATGGCAGCAAAGCGGGTCTTGTCCGGCGCATTTTCCGTCACCTTGACGGCGGCGGCGTAGAGCAGCGTGCGGGCGGCCTGAAGTTCCGTCTCCATGTCCGCCAGGGTGAACTGGGTCGCCTGGAAATCCGAGATGCTCTGGCCGAACTGCTTGCGGTCCCTGGTATATTGCACCGCTTCGTCCAGGCAGCGCTGCGCCCCGCCCAGCGAGCAGGCGCCGATATTGAGCCGGCCGCCGTCCAGCCCCATCATCGCGATGCGGAAGCCCTCGCCCTCGCCGCCGACCATGTTGCCGGCCGGCACGCGCACGCCATCGAAATTGACCTGTGCGGTGGGCTGCGAATGCCAGCCGAGCTTCCTTTCCTGCGCGCCGAAGCTGACGCCGGGCATGTCCTTGTCGATCACGAAGGCGCTGATGCCCCTGGGCCCATCCTCGCCCGTGCGGCACATGACGACATAGATGTCATTCTCGCCGCCGCCGGAGATGAACTGCTTGGAGCCGGTGATGACATAATCGTCGCCGTCCCTGACCGCCCTGGTCTTCAGGCTCGCCGCATCGGAACCCGCGCCTGCCTCCGTCAGGCAATAGCTGCCCATGCGGGCCATGGGCACCATGTCTGGCAGATAGGCGTCCTTCAGCGCCTGATTGCCGAAGCGGTCGATCATCCAGGCGCACATATTATGGATGGAGATGAAGGCGCTGGTAGACGGACAGCCATAGGCCATCGCCTCCATGATGAGCGCCGCCTCCAGCCGGCCAAGGCCGATGCCGCCGGACGCCTCGCTCACATAGATGCCGCCGAAGCCCAGCGCCGCCGCCGCGCGGATGGTATCGCGCGGGAAGATGTGCTTCTCGTCCCACTCCGCCGCATGGGGCGTGATGGCGTCGGCGGTGAATTTCCGCGCCATCTCCTGAATGGCGCGCTGGTCTTCGGTGAGGTCGAATTGGGCAGTCATGCAGTCCTACTCCGTCATGCCGGACTTGATCCGGCATCCAGGGCGGTTGAAAACGACCTTATGGACCGTCAACCCGCCATCTACATCATGGCCAGCGACCGCAACGGCACGCTGTATGTCGGCGTCACATCCGACCTGATCCAGCGCATATATCAGCATCGGACAAAAGCAACGGATGGCTTTACGGCCCGGTACGGCGTCAACCGGCTGGTATGGTTCGAGACGTGCGACTGTATGGAAGCGGCCATTGTTCGCGAAAAGCAGCTCAAGAACTGGCGACGGGCGTGGAAACTGGACCTCATCGAAACTGCCAATCCGCGCTGGCGCGATCTGGCGGAGGATTTGGGTTTCGAGCCTTTGCCTGGGCGATAAAGGCCCAGCGTCGCTCCCCCTTGACTGATCCGGCCTTTTGCCTCCCCGTCATGCCGGACTTGATCCGGCATCCAGAGCCTCGCGCGCTGCGCCCCGAACCCTAGATCCTGACGTTCGTCAGGATGACGGTGCTGGTTCATCGCGTCCTCCCCTCACCCCATCGTCGGGATGACGAACGCGTTGCTGCCGTCGGCGCTGCCGTCCGGCCAGCGCTGGGTGATGGTCTTCACCTTGGTCCAGAACTTCACGCCTTCCATGCCGTGCTGGTTGGTGTCGCCAAAGGCGGAACGCTTCCAGCCGCCGAACGTGTGATAGGCGACCGGCACCGGGATCGGCACGTTGATGCCGACCATGCCCACATCCACCCGCGCCGCAAATTCGCGGGCCGCATGGCCGTTGCGGGTGAAGATGGCGACGCCATTGCCATATTGATGCTTGCTGGGCAGCGACAGCGCTTCCTCGAAGCTGTCGGCGCGGACCATCTGCAGCACGGGGCCGAAAATCTCTTCCTTGTAGGCGGCCATGACGGTCGTCACATGGTCGAACAGCGTCGGGCCGACGAAGAAGCCCTCTTCATGCCCCTGCAGGGTGAAGCCGCGGCCGTCGACCACCAGCTCCGCGCCCTCGTCGACGCCGGTCTGAATCCAGTTCTCGATCTTCTGCTTGTGCGCGGCGGTGACGACCGGGCCGTAATGCGCCTCCGCATCGGTGGAGATGCCCACGCGCAGGGCCTCGATCGCGGGGATCAGCTTTTCGCGCAGGGCGAGCGCGGTCTTCTCGCCCACCGGCACCACGACCGGCAACGCCATGCAACGCTCGCCCGCCGAGCCGAAGGCCGCGCCGGACAGGTCGTTCACCACCTGGTCGAGGTCCGCATCGGGCAGGACGATGCCGTGGTTCTTCGCGCCGCCCATGGCCTGCACGCGCTTGCCGGCGGCGACGCCGCGCTTGTAGACATAATGGGCGATGTCGGAGGAACCGACGAAGCTCACCGCCTTGATATCGGGATGGTCGAGGATCGCGTCCACCATCTCCTTGTCGCCCTGCACCACCTGCAGGATGCCTTCGGGCAGCCCCGCTTCCAGGAACAGTTCGGCCAGGCGCACGGGCACGGACGGATCGCGCTCCGAAGGCTTGAGGATGAAGGCATTGCCGGTCGCGATCGCGACGCCCGACATCCACAGCGGGATCATGCCGGGGAAGTTGAACGGGGTGATGCCCGCGCCGATGCCCAGCGGCTGGCGGAAGCTGTAGACGTCGATGCCCGGCCCGGCGCCCTGGGTATATTCGCCCTTCAGCACATGCGGGATGCCGCAGCAGAATTCGATCACTTCCAGGCCGCGCTGGATATCGCCCTTCGAGTCGGCGATCACCTTGCCATGTTCGGCGCTGAGCATGTGGGCCAGCTCGTCCATATGCTTCTCGACCAGCGCCTTGAAAGCGAACATCACGCGGGCGCGGCGCTGCGGATTGACGGCGGCCCATGCCGGCTGCGCCTTTTTCGCGGCGGCGACGGCATGGTCCAGCACGGCCTGATCGCCCAGCGTCACGCGCGCCTGCACGCCGCCATTATTGGGATCGAACACGTCGCTGAAGCGGGCGGGCGTGCCGGCAAAGGCACCGGCGAGCTTGTGGGAAATCTCACGCATCGAAACTCTCTCCTATGGGCCTGGTCGATGGGGCTGGCCCTCGCGTTACCGGCTGCATCGAACATTGCGTTCCTGCATTCAATCCCCCATATCTGCATCATATGGCTGCAAAAATGCAGAATGAGACAGGATCATCTGAGGGGCCGTGATGCTGGACTGGGACGACCTGCGCATCTTCCTCGCTGTCGCGCGCGCGCGCAAGGTGGCGCCGGCGGCCCGCGCGCTGGGCATCGACGCGACCACCATCGGCCGCCGCCTCACCCGCCTCGGCCGCGCGCTGGACACCGAACTGTTCGAATATGCCGGGGGCGAGCGGCAGTTGACCGAAAAGGGGCGGGCGCTGCTGGGCCATGCCGAAAGCGTGGAAAGCGCGGCGCTCTCGGCCGTGGCCGATGTGACCGGCGAGCAGCACAGCCTGTCGGGGCAGGTGCGCCTGTCGGTGGCCGAGGGCTTCGGCAGCTGGGTGCTGGCGCCGGGCCTGGCCGATTTCAACGCGCGGCATCCGGGCATCCGGCTGGACATCATCACCGCGTCGGGCTTCCTCAACCCCTCCAAGCGCGAGGCCGACATGGCGGTGATGCTGGCGCGGCCGCAGCGCGGGCGGCTGACGGTGCGGCGGCTGGGGGATTACCGGCTGCACCTTTATGCCAGCCCCGCCTATCTGGATCGCGCCGGGCGGCCGGAGCAGCGGGCGGCGCTGCGCGATCATGTGCTGGTGGGCTATGTGCCGGAATTCATCTTTTCGCCGGAACTCGACTATCTGGGCGAAGTGGAGCCGGGGCTGGAGGCGACCCTGCGCAGCACCAGCATTAATGTACAGCACCGGATGATCGCGGGCCATGCCGGCATCGGCATATTGCCCGATTTCATCGGCAGCCGCGACGCCGGGCTGGAGCCGGTGATGCAGGGGGAAATCGAGATCATACGCAGCTTCTGGCTCGTCACCCATGGCGACCTGGTCCGCCTCGCGCGGGTCGCGGCGGTCTCCCAATGGCTGTCAGAACGGGTGGAGACCTTGAAGGCAGTCGACGCCCCGCAATCGGCACGCTAAGGGTGGCCACCGGTTCGCCAACGATACGGTCACTCCACCATCATGCATGACAGGTTAAAACGCCCCAGAGCTATCGCCGTCGACCGCTCCCGGGACTGCAGCACCAGCCCGGTGGAATATCTGAACTTCCTGGGTGCCTGGCTGCGCAAGCCGCGGCAGACGGCATCCGTCGTCCCCTCCAGCCGCTATCTCGCCCGCCTGATGGTGCGGGATATCGACCCCGATGGCGGGCGCGTGCTGGAATTCGGCGGCGGCACCGGCGCCTTCACGCGTGAGATACTGGCGATGGGCCTGCCTGCCGACATGCTGGAAGTGGTGGAGATCAACCCCAGCTTCGCCCGTGGCCTGCGCCGGCATTTTCCCGGCACCGCGATCCTGGAATGCCCGGCGCAGACGGTGTCCGCCCATGCCGCCGGCGCGCCCGGCGATTATCAGTGCATCGTCAGCGGTCTGCCCCTGCTCGCCATGGACCAGCCGATGGTGAAGGCGATCCTGTCCGAAGCCTTCGCCATGGTTCGGCCCGGCGGCGCCCTGGTGCAGTTCACTTATTCCCTGCGCCCGCCCGTGCCGCGCGACATGCTGGCCGAACTGGGCCTGCAGGTGGTGCGCGCGGGCCAGACCGTACGCAACTTCCCGCCCGCCACCATCTTCCGCTTCACCCGCCAGGGGGAATGACGCCCCAGGCCCTGATGGAGTTTGCCATGTTTCGTCGCCCCGCCGCCACGCTTGCCATCGTGATCCTCGGGCTCGCTTCGCTGCCCCCCGGCGCATCGGCGCAGCAACAGCAGCGGCAGCAGCAGGACATCCGGCATTTCAACCCGCCGGGCGCCACCGCCCCCTATTCGGCGGCGGTGCGCGTGGGCGATGTCATCTATTTTTCGGGGCAGGTCGGGGTGGCGGCGGACGGCAGCGTGCCGACGGACATTCCCGCCCAGGCAAAGCTGGCCATGGACCGGGTGGCGAATGTCGCCAGGCTGGCGGGCGTCACCATGGACGACATATTCAAATGCACGGTGATGATGACCGACATCGGCCAGCTTGCCGCGTTCAACAGCGTCTATGTCAGCTATTTCACGCCGGGCCGCCTGCCCGCCCGCAGCGCGCTGGGCGCCCCTGCCCTGGCGCTGAAGGCCGGCGTGGAAGTGGAGTGCATCGCCCGCGCGCCGGGGTGACGCGCGGGACCATATGCGGCCACCTGCCCCTTAGAAGGGGAAGGTCACGCCGTAATAATCATAGACGCTGCGGCCATAATCCTGATCGTGGACGGGCTCGCAATCCCGTTCGTAGCGCGGCGCATTCTTCAGCAAGGCCTTATCCAGATCGACGACATAGCCGCCCTTGCCGCTATCATAGGTCAGCATCGACCAGGGCAGCGGATAATAATCCTGGCCGATGCCCAGAAAGCCGCCGAAGGACAGCACGGCATAGCGCACCGTGCCGGATATCTTGTCGACCATGAAATTGCTGATGGACCCCAGCCGCTCGCCCGCGCGATCATAGACTGCGGTGCCCTCCACCTTGTCGGACGCGATCAGGGTCGCGGTTTCCTCTATGGCAATGTCGCTCATGTCGCTCTCCTGTCATTCTTGCGATGATAAAGGATGAACCGGCGGGGCTGCGGTGCGTTCCCTGTCCATGCCGATGGGCGGCGCTGTCGGCCTGAGGGGCCGGTCGTGCGGGGATCGACGGGAAACATGGATTTCCCGGCGGATTTTCCCCGACAGGTCAGGGATCATTTGCGACCGGCCGCGGCCCTGCGGCGGCGAAGAGAAGGAGGATCGGCATATGAAGATCAATCGCAGCGCATCGGCGGCCTGGAGCGGCGGGCTGAAGGACGGCAAGGGCAGCCTCTCCACCCAGAGCGGCGCGCTCAACGCCCAGCCCTATGGCTTCCACACCCGGTTCGAGGACCAGCCCGGCACCAATCCGGAGGAACTGATCGGCGCGGCCCATGCCGGCTGCTTCACCATGGCGCTGGCCAATATCCTGGGGCAGGAAGGGCTGACGGCGGAACGGCTGGAAACCCATGCCCTGGTAACGCTGGAGCAGCCGGACGGCGCGTTCGCCATCACGAAGATCGCGCTGACCCTGAAAGGCTCGGTGCCCGGCACCAATGCCGAGACGTTCAGGGCGCTGGCGGAAAAGGCCAAGGTCAATTGCCCGGTGTCGAAGCTGCTGAAGGCCGAGATCACGCTGGACGCCCAGTTTCTGGTGTAGGCGAACGGCACGCGACCGGGGACATGGGCCTCCCTGCCTTTCGAGCGGGCATTTCGTCTCTCCTGAATGTTCCCGCGCAGGCCGGAACCCCGGGGCGATGCCCTGCCCCGCCACCCTGGGCTCCTGCCTGCGCAGGAGCACGGATGCGAGGGCGGGTGGGAATATCGGCCGGCAGACGGCATCCGAAAAGAAAGTAGTGGAAGAAAACGGATCATGCCCCATATTGCCGGCATGACCCGACTTTCCCTGCTCGATCTCGTCCCCGTCACCCAAGGCAGCGATGTGCGCACGGCGCTCGCCCGCGCGGCGGACCTTGCCGCCTTCGCCGAATCCATTGGCTATCATCGCTACTGGACGGCGGAGCATCATGGCATGCCCGGCATCGCCAGCGCCGCGACATCGGTGGTGCTGGCGCATGTCGGCGCGGCGACCTCTACGATCAGGATCGGCGCGGGCGGCATCATGTTGCCCAATCACGCGCCGCTCGCCATTGCCGAACAGTTCGGCACGCTGGACGCGCTGTTCCCCGGCCGGATCGACCTGGGCCTTGGCCGCGCGCCCGGGTCGGACCAGCGGGTGGCGCAGGCGATGCGGCGCAACCTGATGGCGGACGTCAACCAGTTCCCCCGCGACGTGCAGGAGCTGCAGGGCTATTTCGCCGGCGACGAGCGACTGAGCTTTGTCGCGACACCGGGCGCCGGGGCGCAGGTGGAGATGTGGATGCTGGGTTCCAGCCTCTACGGCGCGCAACTCGCCGCCGCGCTCGGCCTGCCCTATGCCTTCGCCTCGCATTTCGCGCCGGATGCGCTAGACGAGGCGCTGGCCATCTATCGCCGCGACTTCCGCCCCTCCGCGCAACTGGCGCAGCCCTATGCGATGGCCGGATTCAACATCTTCGCCGCCGACAGCCGCGAAGAGGCGGAGCTGATCGCCAGCTCCATGCAGCAGAGCTTCGTTGCGCTGCGCACCGGGCGGCCCGGCCGCCTGCCGCCGCCGGTGCCGGGCTATCGCGACATGCTGCCACTGCAGGCCAACGCCATGCTCGCCAATGTCCTGAGCGCTTCGAGCATCGGCACGCAGGCCGATGTCGAGCGCGACCTGACCGCCTTCATCGCCCGCACCCAGGTGGACGAGGTGATGGTGAGCGGCATGATCTTCGACGCAGACGCCCGCAAGCGCAGCTTCGGCATCGCGATGGACGCGGCGAAGGCGATCGCGACCGTGGCGGCTTGAGGTCAGCCTGCTGTGCGTTACGCCGTTCCGTCAACGGCGAACAGTTGGACTGGGTGGGGAGCGGACTGGCGGCTTTAAACCTCGGCAGCCGCTTAGCTGTCGCTTGCCGAACAGCTGATCAAGTCAAAAAATTGCTTCTTTGAAAAAGCGATATCGCCAGAACCGGCAGAGTCTGGAAAAAGCATGTGGGCAGGCGCAGGTGATCCTTCGCGCGGGATATCGTTAATGATGTTGTAGTCGGCATCCAGTCCCAGATATTGTCTGTTCCCATAAGGGCGCGGACCTCCGTCGGGATTTGGAGGTTGCCAGTTTTTCACGGTAACGTCGGTAGTAGACGCCACATTCCGTAATCCGTTCGTTCCACCATTCCAAGGCAGCCACCAAAATGTTTGGTTGGACGTCTTATAGTGGATCGCCAGTGCAAGACCGCTGGGCCAGTCTGGGTCACTGTCGACCTTACGAAAATAAGCTGAAACATCGGAAGAGTGCCGCAGAGTGTAATGCGCGCGTTCAGGCGGGCATTGAGATGTTGAGACTGCGACAAGTATGAACAATCCGATCACGTTCGTGTCCTCCGATTCACCGCCTCAACGACAATGTAGCGTTGAAACGACCGTCCGCAATCAGGGGGCGTGAACAGGCCCTTTTCGACCTACTTTGGTCGCTTGCTGCCATCCCTCCTTCGTCATGCTGAACTTGTTTCAGCATCCATCGTGCCACACAAGCCTTCGCTCAATTCGGAGAAATGGACCCTGAAACACGTTCAGGATGACGAGGTCCCAAAGTCCGCAAATGGTCGCTGCCTTCCCATCACCACCGCCGTCATCCTAGCGAAAGTCAGGATTCATTGGTTCCGACCTTTCGCAAGATAATAACCGTTGCACGAATGGAACCCGGATCAAGTCCGGGATGACGATGTAGGGGATGTCGGCTACTCCCGTCCCAAGCCCCGGCTAAATCAACGCCTCGATCTGGTCCATGATCCCGCTCATCTTGGCGACCAGCGTGCGATAGGGGGCGGGCGTCGTCATATCCAGCCCGGCGCGCTTGAGCAGTGCGTGCGGATAGTCCGAACCGCCCGCACTCAGCAGGGTCAGATAATTGTCCCGCTCCTTCGCCCCGCCCTTCATGATCGATTCGGCGAAGAAGGTCGCCGCCGTAATCGAGGTGGCATATTGCCACACATAGAAGTTGCGGAAGAAGTGGGAGATGAACGTCCACTCCGCCGCATAGCTGGGCTCCAGTTTCACCCCGTCGCCATGATAGCGTTTGAGCAGGTCCATGTAGAGCGTGTTGAACGCCTCGCCCGACAGCCCCTCGCCCGCTTCCGCCTTGTCATGCGCGGCCAGCTCGAATTCGGCGAACATGGTCTGGCGGTAGAAGGTGCCGCGAAAACCCTCCAGCTGCTGGCCGAGGATGAAGAGCTTTTCCTGTTTGCTCTTCGCCTTTTCCAGCAGGGTCGCGGCCAGCAGCTGCTCGTTGCAGGTCGAGGCGATCTCCGCGATGAAGGTGGC
Source organism: Sphingobium aquiterrae (assembly GCF_037154135.1). NCBI lineage: Bacteria > Pseudomonadati > Pseudomonadota > Alphaproteobacteria > Sphingomonadales > Sphingobiaceae > Sphingobium > Sphingobium aquiterrae. The sequence continues at coordinate 224,266 of NZ_JBANFL010000004.1, read as the reverse complement.
GTAGGACGCGGTCTCATAGGGCTGGGCCTTGGCCGCCAGCAGCGTGTGCATGGCGTGGCCCCATTCATGTGCGAAGGTGCTCAGCCCCTCATAATTCTCGCCCAGGTTGAGCAGCAGATAAGGATGCACGTCGAAGGCGCCCGGCATCATGTACGCGCCCGATTGCTTGCCGGGGCGCGGCAGCGGGTCCATCCACTTCGCCGCCGTCGCGGTGGCCAGCGTGTCGACATAGGCATTGCCGAGCGGTTCCACCGCCTCCAGCGTCAGGCCGCGCATCTGCGGGATGGTGTAGCTGAGCTTGGCTGAGACCAGCGGGGGATAAATGTCCCAATAGCCCATGTCGGGCAGGCCCAGCATCTTCTGGCGCAACGCGAAATAGCGGTGCAGCACGGGCAGGCCGGCATTGCACTCCGCCACCAGCGTCCGGTAAATCCCCTCGGGCAGATTGTCGCCGGAGAGCGCGGCTTCCAGCGAATTCTTGTACTTCCGCGCCTTGGTGGTGAAGATATCCCCTTTCAGCTTGGCGACATAGGCCGCGCCGATGGATTTGCTGAAGGCCATGCGCGTGCCGAAATAGGCATCCATCACCGCCTTGCGGTCGGCGCGCACCGGGGCGTCGCGATTGAGCGAATAGCCCTGGTCGTCCAGCGTCGCCTGCTTGCCGGTGGAGAGCGTGACGGTAGGCCAGGGCATGTCCGAACTGTTGAGCTGGTCGCGAATCTCGCGCGGGCCGGACAGCGTGGCCGATGCGGCGGCGAGCAGCGCCTCGCCATCGGGGCTCAGCACATGGTCCGCCTGCCGCAAGGTGTCGTCCAGCTGGAAGCGGAAGCGGGCAAGGCCGGGATCGCTGGCGATGAAGCCGTCGATCTTCGCCTTGCCGACCGTCAGGATTTCCGGCGCCTGCCACGATGTCGCCTCGCCATAGGCGGTCAGCAGGTCGTTCACCTGCGCGAATTTCTCGCCATTGGCGGAAACACGCAGATCCTCGTCCTTTTTCAGGAAGGCATAGGTGAAGATGCGGTAGCATTCGCGGCCCATGTCCGACATGGCGGTGAGCGCCGTGCGCAGCTGTGCCGCGCCCTGGCCCAGCGTGCCCTTGAACCTGGCGAGATCGGGCACCGCCACCAGCGCCTTCCTGCGCGCCGCGTCCCACGCCGCATCATTGGGGTAGATGTCCGCAAGGTCCCACTGCGCCCCCGCCGCCCCCTGCGCCAGCGCGCCGGCGGGCAGACTCGCGGCGAGCCCCGCGGCAAGCGAGACGGCAATGGTTTCACGGCGGGACAGGTCGGTCATGCATCAGCTTTCGTCATTTTCACCTGTCTTAATCCTGCAATACGGCTGAACGCATTGCAAGCGGCGGCGATCCGCCCGACGGCTGAAAAGAGGTGGCGCACGAAGGGTCAGCGCGGCTCGACGGCCAGGAGGCGACGTCTCTGGCGCGGCGGCGCACTGCCCAGCCGGCCACCGCTGAGCAACGCTGCTGCGCGCGGCCAGAAACGGGCAAGCGCCGCGCCCAACGTCATGCTCGCCCCCAGCACCAGCAGCGGCTGCGCGAGCAGGAACAGCGGATAGGCGGGCGCGCCGAGCGGCCCGGTGAAACCACCGATCACCGGCCCCAGCAGCCAGATGAGGATCAGGTGGCTGCAGAAGAGGAAGAAGGCATAGCGTTCGACACTGCGCAGGCTCTCCGCAGCCCCGCTACCGGCCAGCGCCCATGCGGTGCGCCAGAAGGCAAGCGCGGCGGCGAGGCGGATCATCAGGTCGAAGGCGGCCATGGCATGGGGATGAAGGCCCGGCGCGGCGACGGCCGGCAGCGACAGCACGACCTTGAACGGCAGGAGCAGCAGGAAGGGCGCCACCGCCCCGGCATAGGGCAACGCCGCCGCCCGCTCCGCCCAGCCGCCGCGCCGGGCCAGCATGCCCAGCGCGAAGAAGGTGAGGATGGCCGGGCGCAGCAGCAACGGCTGCCCCCATTCCGCCACCGAGCAGATGGCGGCGCCGATGCCGATAATCGCCAGCGCCCGGCCCGGCAGGCGCACCAGCAGCGGCGCGGCGAGCATGCACAGGAACAGGTCGCGCAGGAACGGCATCTGCACGTTGATGTCGGGATTGCGGGTGAGCAGCAGCACTTCCTGCGCCGTCCATTCCAGCGACGCCGGCATCGGCGCCTTGAGGTGGAAAAGCAGCGCCGCGCCGCAGACCAGCAGGATCGCGACGATGTTCCACGCCACCATCGGCAGCAGGATGGTGCGCGCCTTCACCGCCACATGCGCCCGCCAGTGCCGCGTGCGCGCCGATCCCGCCACCAGCCAGCCGGAGACGATGCCCAGCAGCGGCACCGCGCTTTTGCCCAGCCCCTCCATCAGCACCCAGCGCAAGCCCTCCTGCCAGCTTGCCATCGCCGCCAGTTCCTCGCCGGTGCGCCCCGTCCAGGCATGGACGTAGACGACGCCGAGAATGCAGAGGACACGTGCGATCGCGATGCTGTGGGACAGGCGCGTATCCGGCCCGCGCGCGGCAGAAGCAGCTTTGGGAATCAAGCAGAGAAATCCTGGCCAGAACATCTTCACGTCGGATGGCATCGCCGGACGACCGGGAAAATGCGGAAAACAAACAAGCAGACCCGGCGCCGGTTTTGCTTCCCCTGAGCGAAACCGGCGCCAGCCTGCAGGGTATAAGACGCGGGCATTGCCCTGCGTTCCGCAGCCTGTCGACAAAAAAGGCCGGGGGATCGCTCCCCCGGCCCTCTTGTCCGGTAATCCGGTCTGTTCGACTGAACTTAGAAGTCCATGCCGCCCATGCCGCCCATGCCGCCGGGCATGCCGGCCGGTGCCGACTTGTCCTCGGGCAGCTCGGAGATGGCAGCCTCGGTCGTGATCAGCAGGCCGGCCACCGAAGCGGCGTCCTGCAGAGCCGCACGAACGACCTTGGTCGGGTCGATCACGCCGGCCTCGACCAGGTTCTCATAGGTGTCGGTCGCCGCGTTGAAGCCCTTGGTCTCGTCATTCTCGCGCAGCAGGTTGCCGGCGACAACGGCGCCATCGACGCCCGCATTCTGGGCGATCTGGCGCAGCGGCGCTTCGATGGCCTTGCGGATGATGTCGATGCCGCGGGTCTGGTCGTCATTCGAACCCTTCAGGCCGTCCAGGGCCTTGGTGGCGTACAGCAGGGCCGTGCCGCCGCCGGGAACGATGCCTTCTTCAACGGCCGCACGGGTCGCGTGCAGCGCGTCGTCGACGCGGTCCTTGCGCTCCTTGACTTCGACTTCCGAAGCACCGCCGACCTTGATGACGGCAACGCCGCCAGCAAGCTTGGCAAGACGCTCCTGCAGCTTCTCGCGATCATAGTCCGAGGTGGTGTTCTCGACCTGTGCGCGAATCTGCTCGGTGCGGCCCTTGATCGCTTCGGCATCACCGGCGCCATCGACGATGGTGGTGTTGTCCTTGTCGATGGTGACGCGCTTGGCGGTGCCGAGCATGCCCAGGGTCACGTTCTCCAGCTTGATGCCCAGGTCTTCCGAGATCACTTCGCCCTTGGTCAGGACGGCGATGTCTTCCAGCATCGCCTTGCGACGATCGCCGAAGCCCGGAGCCTTGACGGCTGCAACCTTCAGGCCGCCACGCAGCTTGTTGACGACCAGGGTCGCCAGCGCTTCGCCTTCGATATCCTCGGCGATGATGAGGAGCGGACGGCCGCTCTGCACCACGGCTTCGAGGATCGGCAGGATCGCCTGCAGGTTCGAAAGCTTCTTCTCGTGAATCAGGATATAGGGGTCGCTGAGTTCAACGGCCATCTTTTCCGGATTGGTGATGAAGTAGGGCGACAGGTAGCCACGGTCGAACTGCATGCCTTCCACAACGTCCAGCTCGAATTCGAGGCCCTTGGCTTCCTCGACGGTGATCACGCCTTCCTTGCCGACGCGCTCCATCGCTTCGGCGATCTTCTCGCCCACGACGGTGTCGCCATTGGCGGAGATGATGCCGACCTGGGCGATTTCCTTGGTGCCGGCGACCGGCTTGGAACGCGCCTTGAGGTCTTCGACAACCCTGGTCACGGCAAGGTCGATGCCGCGCTTGAGGTCCATCGGGTTCATGCCGGCGGCAACCGACTTCATGCCTTCGCGGACGATCGCCTGCGCCAGTACGGTCGCGGTGGTCGTGCCGTCACCGGCGATGTCGTTGGTCTTCGAGGCCACTTCGCGCACCATCTGGGCGCCCATGTTCTCGAACTTGTCCTTCAGCTCGATTTCCTTGGCGACCGACACACCGTCCTTGGTGATGCGGGGCGCGCCGAAGCTCTTGTCGATGACGACGTTGCGGCCCTTGGGGCCAAGCGTCACCTTGACCGCGTCGGCCAGGATGTCGACGCCGCGCAGAATGCGCTCACGAGCGTCGCGCGAGAATTTGACGTCCTTCGCTGCCATGATCTTTTACCTCTACTTTCTGAGTAAACTGGAGAAACTGGAAGAAACCGCCCGGCTGTGGCCTGTGGAAACAGGCCGGGAAATCAGCCGACGATGCCCAGAATGTCGCTTTCCTTCATGATGATCAGGTCTTCACCATCGACCTTCACTTCGGTGCCGGACCATTTGCCGAACAGGATGCGGTCGCCGGCCTTGACGTCCAGCGGCGTCACCTTGCCGTCTTCGGCCTTCGCGCCGGTGCCGACGGAGACGACTTCGCCTTCCTGCGGCTTTTCCTTGGCGGTGTCGGGGATGATGATGCCGCCGGCGGTCTTCGCCTCGGCTTCTACGCGGCGGACCAGAACGCGGTCATGCAACGGACGGAATGCCATAAATTTGCCTTTCCCTACGATTAGTGGGAGGGCAGCGCCCCGGTTGCGTCTCTGCAAGGAACAGGGCGACTCGCCCCTCCCCCAAAACGCGACCAATCGACTCCCCGCTCCCACGGAACCTGTGTTTGTTAGCACTCCCCAGGAGGGAGTGCCAGCGGCGTTGATATGGGGGAAGCAAATGCCCGGTCAAGGGCGTTTGCCAAGAAAAATGTTTCGCTGCGGTCATGGCATGCGACAAAGCAGGGGCATGCACCCGCGCGCGGTCAGGCGCGCAGGTTGAGGGCGCGCAGGCACGGGAGGAAGGCATCGGGGGCAGGCGCATATGGGATTGCAGGCGGCCGTCCATTGCGGGCGGCGGTCCGATGCACTAGCTCAGGGGGCATCGGCCGGGCCCCTGCCCGCGCGCCGCTGACGGAGGTTCGGGCCTTGGCATTTGTGAAGAGCATGTGGCGCATCCTGGTCGCGGTGAAGGACGGGCTGGTGCTGTTGTTCCTGCTGCTGTTCTTCGGCGCGCTCTATGCCGCGCTCTCCTTCACGCCGCGCCCGGTCAACAGCGTCTCCACCGGCGCGCTGCTGCTGCGGCTGGACGGCACCATTGTCGAGCAGCCGCATGAAATCGACGGCCTGAGCGCGCTGAGCGGCCGCCGGCAGATGCGCGAATATCGCCTGCGCGACGTCGTCACCGCCATCGAGGCGGGCGCCACGGACAGCAAGGTGAAGGCGATCGTGCTGGATCTGGACGGCTTCATGGGCGGCGGCCAGGTCGCGCTGTCGCGGGTGGGCAAGGCATTGGATTCCGCGCGGGCGGCGAAGAAGCCGGTGCTTGCCTATGCCACCTATTATAGCGACGACGCCTATCTGCTCGCCGCCCATGCCAGCGAAGTGTGGCTCAATCCGCTGGGCGGCGTCGCCCCGGTCGGCCCCGGCGGATCGCGCCTCTATTACAAGGGGTTGATGGACAAGCTGGGGATCAACGCCCATGTCTATCGCGTCGGCACTTACAAGAGCTTTGTCGAACCCTATATCCGCACCGAAAGCTCGCCCGAGGCGAAGCAGGCGGATCAGGCGCTGGCCGATGCGCTGTGGGACGACTGGAAGCAGGATGTCGCCAAGGCCCGGCCCAGGGCGAAGCTGGCCGCCTTTGTGGCCGACCCGGCAGCGATGGCGCGCGCGGCGCAGGGTGATTTGGGCAAGGCCGCGCTCGATGCCGGCATGGTGGACAAGCTGGGCGACGAACTCGCATTCAGCGCGCGCGTGGCCGCGATTGCCGGCAAGGCGAAGGACGGCACCGCCGACAGCTTCGCCACCGTCAGCTTCGACCGTTATGTGAAGGCCCGCAGGCCCGCCAATGACGGCCAGATCGGCGTCGTCACCATCGCCGGCGACATCGTGGATGGCGAAGGCGGGCCGGGCACGGCGGCGGGCGATACCATCGCGGACCTCATCTACAAGGCTCTGGCGAAGCGCGACCTGAAGGCACTGGTCGTCCGGGTCGATTCGCCGGGCGGTTCCGTCACCGCCTCCGAACGCATCCGGCAGGCGATCCTGACCGCCAGGAAACAGGGGCTGCCGGTGGTCGTCTCCATGGGCAATGTCGCGGCCAGCGGCGGCTATTGGGTCTCGACGCCGGGCGACCGCATCTTTGCCGAGCCGGACACCATCACCGGCTCCATCGGCGTGTTCGGCATCCTGCCCAGCTTCGAGGGCACGATGGCGAAGATCGGCATTTCCAGCGACGGCGTGAAGACGACGCCGCTGTCGGGCGAGCCCAATGTCTTCGGCGGCATCTCCCCCGCCTTCGACACGATGGCGCAGGGCAGCGTCGACAATATGTATCGCCGCTTCGTCGCCCTTGTCGCGCAGAGCCGCCACAAGACCCCGGCGCAGGTGGACGGCATCGCCCAGGGCCGGGTGTGGGACGGCGGCACCGCGCGCCAGAACGGCCTTGTCGACCGCTTCGGCGGGCTGGAGGACGCCATTGCCGAGGCCGCCCGCCTCGCCAAGGTCGATCCCGCCAGCGCCCGCCCCTCTTATATCGAAAAGGAGCCCGACAAGGTCGTCGCCTTCCTCGAACAGTTCTTGCAGGACGAGGAGGATATTGCCGACGGCGAGGCCCGCAATGCGCAGGCACGGGACTGGCTGGGCCGGCAGGCTTTGCTCCAGCAGATATGGGCGCTGCAGGTGGTGAGCGACGTGCGCGGCATGATCGGCGGCAGCGCGATCCGCGCCAGTTGCCTGGAGTGCCGCGGCTATGCCCCGCCCCGCCCGCTGACGCGGGAAGACCGCGGCGTGCTGGCAATGCTGATGGCAAAGCTCTGGTAGGCGGAGCTGCGGGGATGCTGGCGGTTCGCGATGCCGAGGCCGACGATCTGGAACGGATCGCCGCGATCTATGCGCATCATGTGCTGCACGGGACGGCGACCTTCGACACCGAACCGCCGGACATCGCGGCGTGGCGGGACAAGCGTGACACGATCAGGGGCAAGGGCTGGCCCTTCCTTGTCGCCGTCGAAGGCGGGCAGGTGGTCGGCTATGCCTATGCGACCCAGTTCCGGGATCGCACCGCCTATGCCCATAGCTGCGAGGACAGCATCTATATCGATGCCGCGCGGCTGGGCCGGGGCGTGGGCGGCACCCTGCTGGGCGCATTGATGGACACTGCGCGACAATCCGGTTTCCGGCAGATGATCGCGGTGATCGGCGGGGCGGAACCGGGCTCCATCGCGCTCCACGCGAAATGCGGGTTCGATCAGGTCGGCCGGCTGCGCGATGTCGGCCGCAAGTTCGGGCGGCTGCTCGACACAGTCTATATGCAGCGCGCGCTCTGACGGGCCCGGTGGATCAGACCCTCGATAGCATCTGACCAAGCAGCAAGGCGACGCCGGACAAGGCAATCGCGCCACCAAGGGACAGTTGGAGGGGGTTGGTGAAGTACCGGATCGACACGGCGATGCTGTTTTCAATCTTGCTCATGAGAATGATATGCAACAATGCACACTCATTGTCTCACGCAGTTTTCCGTTCACGCTCATGCGGCGGAGCGATCAATCGCGCCCCTTTGCCTCGCCTTCCTCCATGCGATAGCCCGGCAGGCCGATGCCGCGCGTGATCGCAAAGGCCCGCAGCGCAAAGCCCGCCAGCGCCGCGATCACCGATGCCGGCGCCAGCGCGACACCGGCCCAGGCCAGCAACACGAACAGCCCCGAAGACAGCGCCGCCACCGTCACATAAAGCTCCGGCCGCAGCAGGATGGAAGGCTCTCCGGCCAGCAGGTCGCGGATGATGCCGCCGACGCAGCCCGTCACCACCCCCATCATCCCGGCAACGAAGGGATGGATGCCGAAGGACAGCGCCTTGGCCGCGCCGAAGACGGCAAAGGCGGTTAGGCCGATGGCGTCCAGCCAGTCCAGCGCATGCACGCTCCACAGCCGCTGCGGCGTCACCCACACGACCAGCGCCGCCGCCAGGCACACCATCGCCGGCAAGGGATCGCTCACCCAAAAGACGGGCGCGCCGATGAGCAGGTCGCGCACCGTCCCCCCGCCCACGCCCGTGATCAGCGCGAAAAAGGCGAAGGTGACGATCGTCTGCCCCAGCCGCGCCGCCGCCAATGCGCCCGAGGCGGCGAAGACGAAGGTGCCCACCAGCCCCAGAAACTCCAGCGCCGCGCCGGCATGCGGCACGATGGCGGCCGTAGCGGCGATGGCGGGAGAGGCGGCAGTCATGATCGTGCGTCCGGGCCTTTTGCAGGGAAATGCGCGGCCCGATTTAGGCCATGAATGGGCAGGATCGCAATGGAGGCGGGCGAGAGATGGCATGCACCGCCTGTTCCGGCGCCCCGACAGGCCGCCAGGATGCATCCGCGTCAGGACCGACGGTCATTCCGTTCCACCGGTGCCGAGGCGGGCGATCTTCGCGCAGCCCGGCCTGTTTTCAGGATGCGGGCGCCCGGAGCAGCGGCATCGAAACAAGCCCCATGCCCGTTTCAACGCGTTGCGGGGCTGATGAGCGATCGGTCCTGACCCTGGGATCAGTCGGCGACATCGACCGGCTGGCTCGCGATGATCGTCGGCGGCGCGGCGGCGATGTCGCGCAGGGCCATGCCCAATGCCTTGAAATGATCCGAGGCCATGTGCTGCTGCACAGCCGCGTCGTCGACATAAAGTTCGTTGAAGACGAACCGGCGCGCGCCATCGGGTTCCTGCCACAGGTCATAATAGAGCACGCCCGGTTCGGCGCGGGAGGCGGCGACGCAGATACGCGCGGCGGCGACGAATGCGTCCTCCTGCCCCGGTTTCACGGCAATGAACGCAACGACCTTGACCGGCATGGCTCTCTCCTCTGTGCTGCGCCCGTCCTGCCCGATTTCGCGAGGACGGACAAGCATGGCACGCCTGCCCAGGGCGGATTTGGGCATCGCTTTTCTCGCCTCCGGGTGCAGGCGACACAGGACGGCTGGCATGGCGACGATGCCCTCATCTCGGGGTGTGGTGAGCAGCATCCGCGCTTCACGCCCGCGGATCGGCCGGCAGCGCGCCGACAGCATGTGCCTAGCCCATCCGCATCGGGGCACAACGCCCAAGGCAAGGTCGGCTTGCCCCCGCAGCCCCTCCAGCGCGCGCCGGGGCGCCCAAAAACAAAGAAGGCGGCCGCACCAGCGACCGCCTCCCCTGCTGTTCGTCATCTCCGCGCGGTCGTGCCGCGCGTCGCGATTACATGTGGATGGGCTTGCCCGTCACCGCCATCGCCGCTTCCTTGATCGCTTCATTGTGCGTCGGATGCGCGTGGCAGGTATAGGCGATGTCCTCGCTGGAGGCGCCGAATTCCATCGCCTGCGCGGCCTGCGCGATCATGGTGCCGGCGGGACCGGCGACGATCCACACACCCAGCACCTTGTCGCTCTTGGCGTCGGCGATGATCTTCACGAAGCCGTCCGTGTCCTTGATCGCCTTGGCGCGGCTGTTCGCCATCATCGGGAACTTGCCGACCTTCACCTCGCCCTTTTCCTTCGCCGCTTCCTCGGTCAGGCCGACGCCGGCGATCTCGGGATGGGTGTAGACGACGGACGGGATCACGTCATGGTTCACGATGCCGGTGAGGCCGGCGATATTCTCGGCGACCGCGACGCCCTCATCCTCGGCCTTGTGAGCGAGCATCGGGCCGGGGATCACGTCGCCGATCGCCCAGACGCCGGCGACCTTCGTGCCGAACTCATGATCGGTCTCGATCTGGCCGCGATTGTTCAGCTCCAGGCCGATCTTGTCGAGGCCAAGGCCGTCGGTGTTCGGCTTGCGGCCGATGGCGACCAGCACCACGTCCGCCTCGATGCTTTCGGCAGCGCCGCCGGCGGCTGGCTCGACCGAAACGGTCGCCTTCTTGCCCTTTACCGCAACGCCCGTGACCTTGGTGGAGGTCTTGATGTCGAAGCCCTGCTTCTTGAACAGCTTGGCCGCTTCCTTGCGGACTTCGCCGTCCATGCCGGGCAGGATCTGGTCGAGATACTCGACCACCGTCACCTTGGCGCCCAGACGGCGCCAGACCGAGCCAAGCTCCAGCCCGATCACGCCGCCGCCGATGACGACCATATGGTCGGGCACCTTGGGCAGAGCAAGCGCGCCGGTGGAATCGACCACGATGCCCTTGTCATTGTCGACCTCGACACCCGGCAGCGGGGTGACGGAAGAGCCGGTGGCGATGACGATGTTCTTCGCCGTCGTCTTCGTGCCGGCCACCTCGACCGTGTGGGCGTCGACAAAGCTGGCGAGGCCCTTGATCCACGTCACCTTGTTCTTCTTGAACAGGAATTCGATGCCGCCGGTCAGGCCCTTCACCGCATCGTCCTTGTCGGCAAGCATGGCGGGCAGGTCCAATTCCACCTTGCCCAGCTTCACGCCATGCTTGGCGAGCGCGCCGGAATGGGCTTCCTCGAACAGTTCGGACGCGTTCAGCAGCGCCTTGGACGGGATGCAGCCCACATTGAGGCAGGTGCCGCCCAGCGTCTCGCGGCTCTCGACGCAGGCGGTCTTCAGGCCAAGCTGCGCGGCCCGGATCGCGGCGACATAACCGCCGGGGCCCGCGCCGATCACCAGGACATCGTAATCATAGTCAGCCATATATCACCTCTTGCGATGTGCTCCTGCGCACGCAGGAGCCCAGGGCGGCTCAGAAAAGGTCTTCGAACAGATCAGCCCACCGGGGATTGTCACATTCGATCAGATCGATCTTCCAGGCCCGTTTCCATTTTTTCATCTGCAACTCACGATGCCGTGCCTGTTGCAGATCGTCATGTTGTTCAAACCAAACCAGTCGTGTGCAACCATGATCCCTTGTGAACCCCGCCACCAGACCATTGCGATGCTGATGGACCCGCGCCGGGAGATCGCTGGTCACTCCAAGATAGAGCGTGCCGTTGCGCCTGCTTGCCATCAAATAGACATAGCCGGCTTTCGTGACACGTCTCCACCCTGGGCTCCTGCTTTCGCAAGAGCACGACGTCTCCCAGGTTACAGGTCGATCAGCAGACGGGTCGGGTCCTCGATCGCGTTCTTCACCGCGACAAGGAAGGTCACTGCCTCGCGGCCGTCAATAAGGCGATGGTCGTAGCTCAATGCCAGATACATCATCGGGCGGATGACAATCTGGCCATTGCGCACGACCGGACGGTCTTCGATGCGGTGCAGGCCGAGCACGCCGGACTGGGGCGGGTTGATGATCGGGGTCGACATCAGCGATCCGAAGACGCCGCCGTTGGAGATCGTGAAGGTGCCGCCCTTCATGTCGTCCATGGTCATCGTGCCTTCCTTCGCCTTCCGGCCGAAGTCGCCGATGGTCTTTTCGATCTGCGCCACGCTCATGCTCTCGGCATTGCGGATGACGGGAACGACAAGGCCGTTGGGCGCGGACACCGCGACCGAGATGTCGGCGAAATTGTTGTACACAATCTCGTCGCCCTCGATCTGGCCGTTCACCGCCGGCACGTCCCTGAGCGCCATGCACACGGCCTTGGTGAAGAAGCCCATGAAGCCCAGGCGGACGCCATGCTTCTTCTCGAACAGGTCCTTGTACTTCGCGCGCGCCGCGATGACTTCCGTCATGTCGACATCGTTGAAGGTGGTGAGCAGCGCGGCGGTTTCCTGCGCGCTCTTCAGGCGCTTGGCGACCGTCTGGCGCAGGCGGGTCATCTTCACCCGTTCCTGGCCGCGGCCGGGGCCGGCGGGCGCGGCCGCAACCGGCGCGGCGGCAGCGGCGGGCGCCGATGCGGTCGCGGTGCCGGCGGCAACGGCGGCCATCACATCGTCCTTGGTCAGGCGGCCGTCCTTGCCGGTGCCCTTGATCTTGCTGGGGTCGAGACCATGCTCCAGCACCAGCCGGCGCACGGCGGGCGACAGCGTCAGATTGCCGTCTTCGTCGGAAGCCGGCGCCGGGGCGGCAGCGGCGGGCGCAGGCGCGGCGGCCTCCGCCTTGGCGGCCGGGGCAGCAACAGCAGCGGGCGCAGCCGAGGGGGCCGCGGCAGCGCCGCCCGCCTCGATCACCGCGATGACGGCGCCGACATTGACGGTGTCGCCTTCCTTGACGAGTTGCTGGCCCAGCACGCCGGCAACCGGCGAGGGCACGTCCACGGCGACCTTGTCGGTCTCCAGGCTGCAGATGGGCTCATCGACAGCGACCGCCTCGCCCGGCTTCTTCAGCCATTGTCCAACGGTTGCTTCGGTAACGGATTCGCCCAGTACGGGCACTTTGACTTCGGTTGCCATGATGCTTTCTCAGCCCTTCTTCTGGCGTCGGATTTCTTCACGAACGCTGTGTCCCAGCGCGTCGGCGACGAGCGCGCCCTGTTCGGCGATGTGGCGCTTGGCAAGGCCGGTGGCCGGCGATGCCGATGCCTTGCGGCCGGCATAGCGGGCCCGCATCGGCGCGCGCCCGGCATCCGCCAGCGCTTCCTCGATATAGGGCTCCACAAAGAACCATGCGCCGTTGTTGCGCGGTTCTTCCTGGCACCACACCACTTCCTCAAGGTTCGTCATCCGCTTCAGGCGGATGGCGAGCGCTTCGGTGGGGAAGGGATAGAGCTGCTCGACACGCACGATCTGGGTGTTCTTGTCCCCCGCCGCGTCGCGCGCCTCGATCAGGTCATAGGCGACCTTGCCCGAACAGAGCACCAGGCGCTTCGTCTCCGTGTCGGGCGCCGGATTGGTATCCGACAGCAGCCGCATGAAGTGCGTTTCGCCCTGGAAGTCCTCCGCCTTGCTGACGGCCGCCTTGTGGCGCAGCAGCGACTTGGGGGTCATCATGATCAGCGGCTTGCGGAAGCTGCGGAGCATCTGACGGCGCAGGATGTGGAAATAATTGGCCGGCGTCGTGCAGTTGGCAACCTGGATATTGCCCTCTGCGCACAGTTGCAGATAACGTTCCAGACGCGCCGAGCTATGCTCCGGCCCCTGCCCTTCATAGCCATGCGGCAGCAGGCAGACGAGGCCGTTGGCCCGCAGCCACTTGCTCTCCGACGAAGCGATATACTGGTCGAAGATGATCTGCGCGCCGTTGGAGAAATCGCCGAACTGCGCTTCCCACATCACCAGGCTCTTGGGGTCGGCCAGCGCATAGCCATATTCGAAGCCGAGCACGCCATATTCCGACAGCGGGCTGTCCAGCACCTCGAACCGGCCATGGCGGACGGTCGACAGCGGGATATATTTGCTCTCGCTGTCCTGATCCACCCAGACCGAGTGACGCTGGCTGAAGGTGCCGCGCCCCGAATCCTGGCCCGACAGGCGCACGCCATAGCCTTCCGACAGCAGCGCGCCAAAGGCCAGGGCCTCGCCGGTCGCCCAGTCGAAACTGGCGCCGGAGCGGAACATCTCCGCCTTCGCGTCCAGGATGCGCTTGAGCGTCTTGTGGACGTTGACGCCCTCGGGCACGGTGGTCAGCGTCTTGCCCAGGCTGTCGAACAGCTTGGACGTGATCGCGGTCTCCACATTCTGGCGCGAGGTTTCGGCATCGGCCGGTTTGTGCAGGCCCGACCAGCGACCGGCGAACCAGTCCGCCTTGTTGGCCTTGTAGCTCTTGGCCGCCTCGAATTCCGCTTCCAGATGATTGACGAATTCGCCGGTCACGCCGTTTACGAAATCGTCGTCGACCACCCCTTCCGCCTTGAGGCGCGCGGAGTAGACGTCGCTCACCGGCGGATGCTGGCGAATCTTCGCGTACATCAGCGGCTGCGTGAAGCTGGGCTCGTCGCCCTCGTTATGGCCGAAGCGGCGATAGCACCACATGTCGATCACGATGTCGCGGTGGAAGGTCTGGCGATATTCGATCGCCAGCTTGCACGCGAAGGTCACGGCTTCGGGATCGTCGCCATTGACGTGCAGGATCGGCGCCTGGACGCCCTTCGCCACGTCGCTGGGATAGGGCGAGGACCGGGCGAACTGCGGCGAGGTGGTGAAGCCCACCTGGTTGTTCACGACGAAGTGGATGCAGCCGCCGGTATTGTAGCCGCGGATGCCCGAGAAGCCGAAGCATTCCCACACGATGCCCTGGCCGGCAAAGGCCGCGTCGCCATGGATGAGCACCGGCAGCACCGATTCATGCTTTTCAAGGTCGTCGCGGAACACCTGTTGCGCGCGCACCTTGCCCAGCACCACGGGATCGACCGTTTCAAGATGCGAGGGGTTGGGCACGAGCGACATATGCACCTTGATGCCGTCGAACTCGCGGTCGGTGCTGGTGCCCAGATGATATTTGACGTCGCCCGAACCGCCGACATCCTCGGGGTTGGCGGTGCCGCCCGAAAATTCGTGGAAGATGACGCGGAAGCCCTTGGCCAGCACGTTCGCCAGCACGTTCAGGCGGCCGCGATGCGCCATGCCGAACACGATCTCGCGCACACCCTGCGCGCCGCCATATTTGATGACCGCTTCGAGCGCGGGGATCATGGATTCGCCGCCGTCGAGGCCGAAGCGCTTGGTGCCGACATATTTGCGGCCCAGGAACTTCTCATACTGCTCGGCCTGGATGACCTTGGACAGGATCGCCTTCTTGCCTTCCGGCGTAAAGATGATCTCCTTGTCCTTGCCTTCCATCCGGTCCTGCAGGAAGCGGCGCTCCTCCACATCGGCGATGTGCATATATTCCAGGCCGACATTGCCGCAATAATTGGCGCGCAGGATGCCGACCAGTTCGCGCACAGTGGCATATTGCAGGCCGAGCGCGCCGCCCAGATAGACCTTGCGGTCCAGCGCGGCGCCGGAGAAGCCGTGATATTCCGGCGTCAGGTCGGCCGGCAGCTCGCGCTGCGTCAGGCCCAGCGGGTCGAGATTGGCGGCCAGATGCCCGCGCACGCGATAGGTGCGGATCAGCATCATCGCCCGGATGGAATCGTCGGCGGCCTGCGCCACTTCGGCTTCGGACACCGCCGCGCCGGTTTTCTTGGCAGCCGCCTTGATTGCCACCTGCATCTGGGTGGGGTCAAGCGCGCCGGTCAGGTCGTCGGTGTCGGTCGGCGGCCAGTTGCTCCGTTCCCAGCTGGGACCTTGTTCGACTTCGAAATCCTGATTCTCGTAACCCATGTCATCATCCATCCGTGCCGCCTGCAGTCGGCGGGCCGGGAAAGCGCGGCCGGGGTGCAGCCCGGCCGCGTCGTGGCTCGATCAGCCCTTCAATACGTCCAGCAGCGTCGTGCCCAGTTCGGACGGGCTCGCCGCAACCTTGATCCCGGCCGCTTCCATGGCCGCGATCTTGCTCTCCGCGTCGCCCTTGCCGCCCGACACGATCGCGCCGGCATGGCCCATGCGACGGCCCGGAGGCGCCGTGCGGCCCGCGATGAAGCCGGCCATCGGCTTCTTGCGGCCCTTCTTGGCCTCGTCGATCAGGAACTGCGCAGCCTGCTCTTCGGCGTCGCCGCCGATCTCGCCGATCATGATGATCGACTCGGTCTCGGGATCGCCCAAGAACAGTTCCAGCACGTCGATGAAGTTGGTGCCGTTCACCGGATCGCCGCCGATGCCGACGGCGGTCGTCTGGCCAAGGCCGGCGTTGCTGGTCTGGAACACCGCTTCATAGGTGAGCGTGCCCGAGCGCGAGACCACGCCGACGCTGCCCTTCTTGAAGATGCTGCCGGGCATGATGCCGATCTTGCATTCGTTCGGGGTCAGGACACCGGGGCAGTTCGGACCGATCAGGCGCGACTTGGAGCCGGAAAGCGCGCGCTTCACCTTCACCATGTCGAGCACCGGAATGCCCTCCGTGATGCAGACGATCAGCGGGATTTCCGCGTCGATCGCTTCCAGGATCGAGTCGGCCGCGAATGGCGGCGGCACATAGATGACCGAAGCGTCGGCGCCGGTCTTCGTCTTGGCTTCCAGCACGGTGTCATACATGGGCAGGCCGATATGCGACGTGCCGCCCTTGCCGGGCGTGACGCCCGCGACCATCTGCGTTCCATAGGCAAGCGCCTGCTCGGTATGGAAGGTGCCGGTGGCCCCGGTCATGCCCTGGGTAATGACCTTCGTATTCTTGTTGATAAGAATGGACATGCGCGCCCCTTCATGCAGTTGCGTGGCATTTCAGTCTATCGACCCGTCCCAGGGCTGCTCACATTCCCTGGGACGACCCGGTGCAGCTCTTGTCAGGCGAGCGAGGGATCGATGCCCTTGCACGCGACCAGCAGTTCCTTCACGGCGTCGACCGACACCTGAAGGTTCGCCTTGGCCTCGTCGCCCAGCGCGATCTCGATGACTTCCTCGACACCGCCGGCGCCGATCACCACCGGCACGCCGACATACAGGCCGTCAACGCCATATTTGCCCTCGACATAGGCGGCGCAGGGCAGCACGCGCTTCTTGTCGCCCAGATAGGCTTCGGCCATCGCGATGCCGCTGGTGGCGGGCGCGTAGAAGGCCGAGCCGGTCTTGAGCAGGGCGACGATCTCGCCGCCACCCGCACGGGTGCGGGCGACGATCGCGTCGATACGCTCCTTGGTGGAGCGGCCCATGGCGATCAGGTCGGGGATGGGGATGCCGGCGACGGTCGAATATTCGACCACGGGCACCATGGTGTCGCCATGGCCGCCGAGCACGAAGCTGGTCACTTCCTTCACCGACACCTTGAACTCTTCGGCCAGGAAGTGGCTGAAGCGCGCGGAGTCGAGCACGCCCGCCATGCCGACGACCTTGTTGTGCGGCAGGCCGGAAAATTCGCGCAGCGCCCACACCATCGCGTCGAGCGGGTTGGTGATGCAGATGACGAAGGCATCGGGGGCATTGTTCTTGATGCCCTCGCCCACGGCCTTCATGACCTTCAGGTTGATGCCGAGCAGGTCGTCGCGGCTCATGCCGGGCTTGCGGGCGACGCCGGCGGTGACGATGATGACGTCCGCGCCCGCGATGTCGGCATAATCGTTGGAGCCGATGATCTTGGCGTCGAAGCCTTCGACCGGGCCGCATTGCGACAGGTCCAGCGCCTTGCCCTGGGGCACACCCTCCACGACGTCGAACAGGACGATGTCGCCAAGGCCCTTGAGTGCCGCGAGGTGGGCAAGCGTGCCGCCAATATTACCCGCGCCGATGAGCGCGATCTTCTTACGGGCCATTTTCCGTCGATCCTCCAACCTGTGACGTGGAATTGGGCAACCGCTTAGGCCCATTAGCCGATGGATTCAACCGCGCAGGCCACCCATCGGCAAATTATCTTTGCAATTCATTCGCAATTGCATTAATGGCGCTTTCAACGCTGTTTTAGCACTCGCAGTCCCTCGCGAGTCCCTACCCCGACAGCGCTTCCTGCGTCGGGTGCCGAACGCCTCCTCGGGCGGCACCCTACGCTCTTTTCCTGATCCGATGTTCTTTCGCGCCGCAAAGTGGCATGGCGATGACGGTCATTTCATCGCCGCAGCGCCGGTGCGTGCGTTATTTGGGCCCGTGGCCCTGGGCGAGATAGTCGTCCGACTGCATCTCCATCAGCCGCGAGACCGTCCGCTCGAATTCGAACGCGCCGTCCCCCGTCGGATATAGCCGGGTGGGCTCGGCATCGGCGGACGCCAGCAGCTTCACCTTATATTCGTAGAGCGAGTCGATCAGCGTCACGAACCGCGCCGCCTCATTGCGGTTTTCGGGCCCCAGCACCGGAATGCCCACGATGATGACGCTGTGATAGCGCCGCGCGATGGCGAGATAGTCGGGCGCGCCCCGCGCCTCCGCGCACAGGCGCTTGAAGGAAAAGACCGCAACGCCCTTCAGGCTCTTGGGCACATGCAGCGTGCGCCCGCCCTGCACCGGCAGTTCCTCGGAGGGCACATGGGCGCGATCTTCCGGCGGATAATCGGTCAGGCGGAAAAAGGCCTGGGACAGCGCCACCGTGGCCTCGGGGCCGTTGGGGACATGCCACAGCTTCGATCCGCCCAGCCGGTCCAGCCGGTAATCGGTCGGGCCATCCAGCGTCATCACGTCCAGCCGGTCCTCGATCAGCGCGATGAACGGCAGGAAGAGCTGGCGGTTGAGGCCGTTTTTGTAGAGTTCCGACGGCGCCCGGTTGGACGTGGTGACAATCGTCACGCGCGAAGCGAGCAGGCCGGTGAACAGGCGCGACATGATCGCCGCGTCGGCCATGTTGTTGACGACCATCTCGTCAAAGCAGAACAGCCGCGCTTCCTCCACCAGGCTCGCGACCACGGGCGGGATGGGATCGCCGCTTTCGGACTTGCGCGCCTCCGCCAGGCGGGCATGCACGTCGAGCATGAATTCGTGGAAATGCGCACGCTTCTTGCGCTGGACCTTCACCGTGTCGAAGAACAGGTCCATCAGCATCGACTTGCCGCGCCCGACGCCGCCCCACATATAGAGGCCGCGCGGCGGCTCCGGCGTCTTGCGCAGCATCTTCCAGAGCGTGCTACCGCGCGGCGGCGCCGCCTCCAGTTCGCGCTGCAACTGATCGAGACGCATGGCGCCGGCTTCCTGATCCGGGTCGGCGCGCAGTTCCCCCGCGGCGACCAATTCACGGTAGCGGTCGAGAACATGTGTCATCGCGCTTCGGGCGCCTTGCGCAGGGTGGCGGTGGAGGCCGCGACGGGCACATCGCCCTGCATCAGCGTCATCCGCAGGAACAGCAGCCGCCCGGTCTCCGCCAGCAGCTCGACATCCGCCCGCAGCACCTGACCGGCCTTGCCCGCAGCGAGATATTGCATGGAGAGGTCGACCGTCACCGCGCCGACCTGCGCCGGGCGCCCGATCGCCGCCATCGCGGAAAAATAGGCATGGTCGGCAAAGGCCGCCAAGAACCCGCCATGCAGCGACCCGAGCCGGTTGCAATGATCGGGCCGGGGCTCCATCTCCACCCAGGCCCGGCGCTCGCCCTCCGGGCGCGCATAGATCGGCTCAAGCACCGTCAGGAACGTCCCGCTTGCCGGCTCGATCCATTCAAGCCAGCCGGCACGCGGCCCATCGGACACGCGCCGGACGATCGTGGCTTCCGCGCTCGATTCCGCCCGCACCGTCGTCAGAGCTGCCGCTCGACCAGCATCTTCTTGGTTTCGCCGATCGCCTTGGCGGGGCTCAGCCCCTTGGGGCAGACGTTCGCGCAGTTCATGATGGTGTGGCAGCGATACAGGCGGAAGGGATCTTCCAGCTCGTCCAGACGCTCGCCGGTATATTCGTCGCGGCTGTCCGCCAGCCAGCGATAGGCCTGCAGCAGGATGGCGGGGCCAAGGAACTTGTCGCTGTTCCACCAGTAGCTGGGGCAGCTGGTCGAGCAGCAGGCGCACAGGATGCACTCATACAGGCCGTCCAGCTTCTCGCGGTCCTCGGGGCTCTGCAGGCGCTCCTTGCCCGAGGGCGGCGGCGACACGGTTTGCAGCCAGGGCTTGATGGAATTATACTGCGCATAGAAATGCGTGAAGTCGGGCACGAGGTCCTTGATCACGTCCATGTGCGGCAGCGGCGTGATGCGGATGTCCTTGCTGCCGCATTCCTCGATCGCCGTGGTGCAGGCGAGGCCGTTCTTGCCGTTCATGTTCATCGCGCAGGACCCGCAGATGCCCTCGCGGCAGGAGCGGCGGAAGGTGAGGCTGGGATCGGCCTCGTTCTTCATCTTGATCAGTGCGTCGAGCACCATCGGCCCGCAATCGTCCAAGTCGATCTCGAACGTGTCGTAGCGCGGGTTCTGGCCCGAGTCGGGATCGTAGCGATAGACCTTGAAGCTCTTGACGTTGCCGGCGCCTTCAGGCGCCTTGTGGGTCACGCCCTTGCCGCTGATCTTGCTGTTCTTTGGCAACGCAAATTCGGCCATCGCTCTTCACGCCTCTCGGAGGATTTGTACAGATGGCAGCCCGCATAACAAAAAATGCGCAAAGGTCCAGCGCATACGCAGCATAACTGAAGCATAAGGACGGCCCTTGCACTTTACGGCCCCCGCGCGCACATGCGGGCGGGGGCCGCAGTTGCGAAAGCCTCGCAAATCCACGCCGGCCGGAGTTCAGCCGCCCTTGGTCCGTATCGCCTTTCTTGCCATTGCCGAGGCGCAGCAGCTCTATCACTGGCTGCCCGCCGCGCTCGCCCTGTCGCGGATGCCGGGGGTGGAGGTTTCCATGCTCTCCCCTTCCCCGCTGATGCACGACCTGGTGGCGCGCTACGACCCCGAAGGCCGGTTGAAGCATGTGCAGCTGCGGCGTGCCGGCTTCATGCCCGATTCCCTGTTCCGCCAACCCTCCCGCCTGGCCACGCTGCTGCTCAACGCGCGGACCATCGCGCGGTTCGGCACCATCGTGACGACGGAAATCTCCAGCGCGGCCCTGCGCCGGCTGCCGGGCTTCCGCAGCCGGCTGATCCTCATCAAACATGGCGCGGGAGACAGGGCGGGCGGATACAAGGCGCGCCATTCGGCCTTCGACCTGACGCTGGTCGCGGGCGAGAAGGATCGCAAGCGGATGATCGCCAGGGGACTGTGTACGCCCGAAAATTGCATGGTCGGCGGCTATGCCAAGTTCGAGCTGATGGCAGAGCGCCAGCGCTTCTTCGCCAATGACGATCCGGTCGTCCTCTACAACCCGCATTTCGACAAGGCGCTGTCGTCCTGGGTGACACACGGGCCGCAGATGCTGGCGGCGATCGAGCGGCTGGAGGGCTGGAACGTCATCGTCGCCCCCCATACCAAGCTCGCCGGCCGCGTGCCCGCGATCCGCAGCGATGCCCCCCATGTGCGAGTCGACATGGGCAGCCGCCATGCCATCGACATGAGCTATACGGTGAGCGCCGACGTCTATCTGGGCGACGCCAGCAGCCAGGTCTATGAGTTCCTGCTGACGCCCCGCCCCTGCATTTTCCTCAACCTCGACCATGTCGACTGGGCGGGCGACGAGGCCTTTGCCCATTGGCGCCTGGGGCAGGTGATCGAGTCGGCGGACGATCTCCAGGCCGCGCTCGACCGCGCGCAGGCCTTGCAACCCGCCTTCCAAGATGCTCAGGAGGCCGCCATGCGCCATTCCATCGACACCGCCCCCATTCCCGCCTCCCGTCGCCAGGCCGACGCCATCCTTGCCTTTGCCAAGGGCTCCCCCGCAGGAGGCCGCGCCTGATGCAGGACGTAGCGACCACCCTTGGCCCCATCCGCCTGATCGGCAGCAACGATACGCCGATCTGGGGCATGCCCAATGCCGAGCGCGCGCGGCGCATGGCCGAAGGCGCGGCCAAGGGCGGCGACCGCCTGGCCGACGGCCATGCGCTGGTCTTCAACCTTGCCTATGTGTTCGATCCGCTGCTGCTGCGGCTGGCCATTGCCGAGCCGGGCACGCTGTTCACGCTGGGGACGACACCCATCGTCGGCCAGTTGCCGGTCGACGCCGATCCGCTTGCAGCCACCGCTATGGGGGCCGCCGCCGCCAACATCATCGACCTGTCCGATGGACGGAAGCTCTACAACAAGCAGCTGCGCAAGCTGGAACAGCCCTTCGTCAGCGCGCTGACCCCCGCGACGCGCAAGGCGATCGAGCGGCAGAGCTATTTCGGCGCCTATAAGGGCGTGACCGACCTGCTGACCAAATATCTCTGGCCCGAACTGGCGCTGATCCTGACGCGCGGCGCGGCACAGTTGCGGATGACGCCGAACATGGTCTCCATGATCGGCATCACGCTGTGCCTGCTTGCGACCTTCCTGTTCGCGCAGGGGCTCTACTGGACGGGCATGCTCGCCGGCTTCATCTTCATGGTGCTGGATACGGTGGACGGCAAGCTCGCCCGCTGCACCATCACCGCGTCCAGATGGGGCAATGTGATCGACCATGGCGTCGACCTCGTCCACCCGCCCTTCTGGTGGTATTTCTGGGGCGTGGGCCTGGCCGCCCATGGCCTTGCGCTCCCGACCCAGGATTTCGTGCTGGTAATGGCGGCGGTGATCGTCGGCTATGTGCTGCAGCGGCTGATCGAGGGCATGTTCATCAAGGATTTCGGCATGGACATCCATGTCTGGCAGCGGTTCGACACATGGTTCCGCCTGATCACCGCGCGGCGGAACCCGAACATGGTGATCCTGTTCGTGGCGATGCTGTTCGCGCGGCCCGATATCGGCCTGCTGGCGCTGGCGTGGTGGACGGTGATCTCGCTGGTCGTCCATGCGGTGCGGCTGGCGCAGGCCTATGCGGCGCGGCGGCACGGCGTAGCGATCGCGAGCTGGCTGGAGCAGCCGGCATGAGCGGGACGCCCGCCAACGCCACCGCCAACGCCACCATGGCGAAGTTCGGCCATCCCGCCACGCTCCTGCGGGACTACGATCATTGGGTCGTGCTGCTGCGCCCGGCCCAGCCGGTGCTGGGCGCGCTGGTGCTGGCGGCGAAGGGCGAGGCGACGGCCTTCGGCGACCTGCCCGCGGGCGCCCATGCGGAACTGGCGACCGTCACCCGCGACATCGAACGGGCGCTGAAGGCCGCGGTCGGCTATGACCGGATCAACTATCTGATGCTGATGATGGTGGACCCGCATGTCCACTTCCACATCCTGCCCCGCTATGAAGGCGAACGGGAGGCGGCCGGCATCGCCGTGACCGATGCGGGATGGCCGGGCCAGCCCAATCTGGGCCAGGCGGTGAGGCTGGACGAGGCGCAGATCGACAGGCTGCGCGCATGGATCGCCCCCCATTTCGCCTGACGCCGGCAAGGGGCGGGAAGGCGTGATCGCGGGGGCATGACAGCGGCTTGCGTGCTGGCTTTGGGCACGTGGCCGGCCCGGACAGGCGCAGCTCCGTTCAAAATGGTGCAAGCTGGGCGGCGCCATCGCCCTTTTCGCAGGGCCCGGCATCATGTCGGCGTTGACATGGGCCCGGGCGACGATAGCTATTGCTGGGCGTTCAGGCATCGGTCGCTGCGAGAACCAGTGCTGTCACCGGGCGTTCCGGTTGCCGGACCCAGCAGGAGCCCCGCGTGCCGATCACCATGGCCATTTTCCGCCTGATCCTGTTCCGTTCGATATGTCTTTGGCCGATATTTTTTCGCCCGGCAGCGGCCTGCATGGCCGCAACGATCGCCCTGGCCCCGGCCGCCGCCATGGCGGACACACCCCGCGAACTGCTGACCGCCGCCGCCTTCCAGGCCGCCGACAAGGCCAGGGCGCTGGCGTTGATCGGGCAGGCGCTCGCCGCGGCCGACCGGATATTGGCCAGCCGCCCCGGCGACCGGGAGGCGACATTGCAGCGCGGCGTCGCCATCGGCTATCGCGCGAAGCTGACGCTCAGCCGGTCGGACGCCCGCGCGTCGCTGGGGATCTTCGAAGGGTTGGCGGCGCGCGACCCGCGCGATGCCGAAGCGCAGATGGTGATCGCCGGCTGGCACCTCGACGCCATCGACCAGCTGGGCGGCTTCATGGCCCGCACGATGCTGGGCGCGAAGGCGCGGGTCGGTGAAACGGCGATGGCCCGCGCCGTCGCCCTGGGCAACCAGCGCGCCTTCTATCCGGGGCTGGCGGCGATGATGCAGATCAGGCTGAACAGCAGCGATATCGGCGGCGCGCGCAAATGGGCGGAAGCCGCCGCCCTCGCCCCGGCGCCCACGCCGCTGGACGTGGCGATGAAGCGCGGCGCCATCGCCATCCTGCCCGCCCTGCGCGCCAATAACGGCAAGGCCGCCGCCGCGCTGGCGCGAAAGCTGCTGCCCTTCGGGAAACTGACGGACTAGGACGGATCGACATCCAGAAAAGGGCAGGTTGGTTACAGCCAGGAACATCGTCATGCTGAACGTGTTTCAGCATCCATTCCTCCACATGCGTGATGGCTTCAGGAGGCGCGATAGATCCTGAAACACGTTCAAGATGACGAATTGGAATAAACACAGTTCAATTATTCAAGAGAGTTGAATGTCGATCCATCCTAGGGCGCTTCCCAGGCGGTCGGGATCGTTCGCCGGTCAAGGCGTCGCGGTCGACTGGGAACATGGCCGAAGCCTCCAGGAAATATGCGTTCAATTCACATGCGACACAGGCCCCGACCACGCCTGACCCGCATGGCGCGACACCAGCCAAGTCCATGAATTCACGGCGTGACTTGCCCAATCGCAGATGATATCAAGGCAGGCTCAGGAGAGTTATCGGCCGTTGTCTGGAGCAAATGCTCATTCCGGCTACCGGCATTGCGCATGCGCTGGCGCTGTTCAGGCAAGGAGAGGACCGATGTCCGTCGGACTTGCGGAAATGGATGGCTGCATTGCCGCGCATTTCTCTGCCCGCACCCAGCGTCGATACAGGGCCCGGAGCATCACCGGTCGCGCGCGATATCGCTGCGCAACCGATGTCGTCATCCCGGCCATGCCGCCGCCCTCCCATACTGGACATGGCTTCGGCGCGCGCCGTCATCCCGGCCAGTCCCGGATAGAACAGGGCTGGGCCGGACAAGACTGGGCCAGACAGGGCCGGGCGACATGCATCGGCCTGTGTGCGTCACGCCTGGCGAAGGACGGGATATGGGCGCCCGAAGCGGCGAGCAGGGCGATGCCGGCCCCCATGCTGCGGGGGGAGGGAATATCCGCGCCGCGCGGGCAATTGCGGCTGATGCTCCTGGCCATATTGTCGATCGGCGGGGCGCAGGCCGGGGCCATTTCCGAACAGATCCCACCCGGTGAGGCCGCCGATCCGCCGGTCGGCTTCATCGAGATGTGCCGCCGCGTGCCGGGGCTGTGCGCGCAAGGCGCGCCCGCTGCCCCGGCAACGCTGCAGACCCCCGGCCATGCATTGATGACGGAAAGCGCGCTGTGGGAGATGGCGCAACAGGTCAATCGGCAGGTGAACCGCCATGTCCGCAGAGCCATGGACGGGCATCACCGGAATGAGACCGATCATTGGCAGCGGCCTCCGGCACGCCATGATCCATCCGGCGATTGCGAGGATATCGCCATCGAAAAGCGGATGCAATTGCTTGCGGCCGGCATGCCCGCCCGTCGCATGTTCTATGCCATCGTCTACAAATCCAATCTTGGATTGCACACGGTGCTGGTCGTGCGTTTCGAACATGGCGACTTTGTTCTGGACAGCATAACGCCCTGGATACTCCATTGGCGCAAGACCAGATATACGTGGATTCGCCAGCAATCCCCGGCCGACCCCATGCGCTGGGCGCGCGTGCCGAACCATTGATTCCCGCATCGGGGGGCATGGATGCAAAGGCAGGCGTGGGCCGTCCCGCCAGCCGCCGCCCCTCGCCCGCTTATGTGCTGTAGCGCCCCTCGGCCACCCAGCGGGCGGTCAGCGCGTTGGCGGCGTCCACATCCTGCGGGAAATCGACTTCCTGCCAGTCCAGCCCCTCGATGGAGACGGTGCCGACGCGGTTGCCCTTGGCGATGATGTCGATGGCGCGCAGATACCAGCGCTCCACGCCCTCGGGCGTGCGCATCATCTGGTCGATCTGGTTGCGGAAGATCGCCGGGCCTTCGCCGGTGAAGGCCAGCATGCCGATCGATTCGGCGTTGGTGTCATGCGGCAGCAGGCGCTTGCCGATGGCGTGCAGGCGGCCGGTCTCGTCCCGGTTCACCTTCATGTCGTCATCATCATAATCGCCGCTCTTCACGTCGACGGTGACGGTGATCGCGTCCTTCGCGCCCGCAATCAGCCTTGCGACGATCTCGTCCGAAACGATGGTGTCGCCGTTCAGGATGATGAAGTCGCTGTCCATCTCCTCCCTTGCGATCCAGCAGGTGCCGAGATTGTCGGCGACCTGGAAGAAGGGGTTGAACAGCGTCCTGATCCGCGCGCCGGTCTCGCGATAGAGCTGCAGCGCATGGTCCTCCACCCGCTCGGTGCGGAAGCCGGTGACGACGACGATGTCGGTGACACCATTGGCGACCAGCGCGGCGACCTGCCAGCTGATGAGGGTGCGCCCGTTGAAATCGATCATGCATTTGGGCACGTCGCGAGTCAGCGGCAGCAGGCGGGAGCCTTGCCCAGCGGAAAGGATGATGGCTTTGTTCAACATGGGCAGCGCCTTAGCCGACAATGCGCGCCCACGCAAAATGCCTTGGCGGCGATCCTCGACAATAATGGGTCCGCACCCTAGATACGCGGCCATGGCCGGCGACCCTCAGCCCCCTTCTCCCGCCGGCGGCGCGCCGGAACCGCTACGGGCCGATGCGGCGGGCACGGCTGCGCCCGGGGGCGCATCCGGGACCGAGGCGAACGCCGCCTTCTCCCGCATCCTGCGCAACACCGGCTGGCTGCTGGGCGGCAAAGGCATTGGCGGCGTGCTCAGCCTCTTCTACCTCGCCATCGTCACCCGCACGCTGGGCGTCGCGGATTTCGGCCGGTTCGCGCTGATCCTGTCGACGGCGCAGGCGATCAACACCTTCGTCAGCTTCGAAAGCTGGCAGATCGTCGTGCGCTATGGCCAGACGCATCTGCTGGGGAAGGATGAGAATGCGCTCAACCGGCTGATCCGCTTCTGCATCCTCATCGATCTGGGCGGCGCCCTGCTCGGCTGCATCATCGCCGCCGGGGTCGCGCTGTTCCTGGGGCCGCATTTCGGCTGGTCGCCCGATATCGCGCGCAGCGCCTTCATCTTCTGCGCGGTGATGCTGATCACCATCCGGTCGACGCCGACGGGCATATTGCGCCTGTTCGACCGATTCGATGCGGGCGCGATCGCCGAAACGATGATCCCGCTGGGGCGCATGGTCGGCGCGCTGGCGGTGCTGTTTATCGGGCCGTCCATCGCCGCCTTCCTCATCGCCTGGGGCGCGGCGGAGCTGGCCTGCGCCGCGACTTACTGGACGCTGGCGATGCGCGCCGGGCGCGGGCGGATCGGGTCGTGGCGGGGCGGCAGCGTGCGCAGCGCGCGGGGCGAGAATCCGGGCCTGATGGGGTTCCTGACCGCCACCAACCTCACCACCACCATGTCGGCGGGCGCGCGGCAGGCGGCGGTGCTGGTGGTCGGCCTGTTCGCCGGGCCGATGGGCGCGGGCTATTATCGCCTGGCTAACCAGCTGAGCCAGTCGATGACGAAGATTTCGGGCCAGCTGTCGCGCAGCATCTTCGTGGAGCTGGCGCGGGTGAGTGCCGGCGAGGATCGCGGCCAGCTGCGCGCCGTGTTCCGCCGGACCAACCGGCTGGCGCTGATCGGCGGGGCGACGACGGTGCTGCTGATCGTGCTGGTGGGCAAGCCGATCATCGGGCTGATGTCCGGCCCCGCATTTCTGGGCGCCTATCCGCTGTTGCTGCTGCTGGGCATCGGCGCCTCCATCGACCTGATCGGGGTCAGCTTCACGCCGCTGCTGATGGCGACGGGGCGTGCCTCCGCATCGCTGCGGATCACCATCGTCAGTTCGCTGCTGCTGCTCGGCCTGCTGACGGTGCTGATGCCGCGTTACGGCACTATCGGCGCGGCCTGGGCCAGTTGCATCGCCGCCAGCGTCGGCTTTGCGCTGATGCTGTGGGCCAGCCGGCGCGCGTTAAAATCTTGACGCGAGGATCGTTTCGATCAGGGCGATGTCGTCGGGCTTGTCGGCGTCGATGCAGGCTTCGGCCTGCGCCATCGCGACCAGACGCGCGTCGAGGCCAAGGCGGCGCCCCGCCCGCCTGACCCCGCCCGCCAGCGTGTAGAGCCGCAGCAGCGCGCCCAGCAACAGCAGCGGCCCGAAGGCGGCGATCACCCGCCAGCCCTTCTTGCGGTCCTGCTCCACCGTGCGCCACAGCGCGAGCGCCGTCCGCACCCGGTCGCTGCCCAGCCAGAACAGGTTGGCGCCCGACCACCAGCCGTCGCGGAATTTGAGCCAGGTCCGCCGCGACTGCGGATAATGCGCCAGCAGCACGCGGCGCTCCACCAGCCCGACGGCAAGGTCCGCGCCCTGGGCCGTCGCGATGAACTGATCCAGCATGGCGGCGTTGAGCAGCACATGATCGGCGGTCGTCACCAGAAGAGGCAGCGGCATCTGCCCGCCGTCCAGCAGATCGAGCAGCGACTGGGAGATGCCCGATCCGCTCTGGGCAAAGCTGATAGCGGGATGCCGGGTCAGCCAGCGCGTGCCTTCATCCGCCGCGAACAGATCGGCCTGCTGCGTCAGGATGACGAGGCGGCCGATGGCGGGATGGGCGAGCAATGCGCGCGCGGGCCGGTCGATCATCGGCAGGCCGCCGACGCGCGCCAGCGGCTTGACGGGGACGCCCGCGGCATCGGCGATCGGATCGCGCCCCGGCCGGCTGCCCGCCAGCAGGATCGCCGTGAGGCCGGCTACGGGGCCAGCGGCGGGAGTTGCAGGGGATGGCGCTGCGCTGTCTGTCGGACCCATGGCGCCGCGATAGCCAAGTGGCGCGCGGGGAGAAACCGATTTCTGCCACGCGCCCCAACGCCGACCCCTGCCAAGATTGCCTTGGCGCCGGGAAAGGGGCAAGACATGGCCATGCCTCCCCGCACCGGATCGCGCCCCGCATGAGCGGCACCTGGCTGATCGTCAACAGCGCCAGCGGCAGCTTCGCCCCCGCGCGGGTGGAGGCGATCGTCGCGGCCTTTGCCGCGGGCGGCCGCCCGGTGACGCGGACGATCCGCCTGCCCGAGGAGCCCTTGCCCGACGCGGCGGCGGCGCATGCGGGCGCGCCGGAGCTGATCGCGATCTTCACCGGCGACGGCACGGTGAGCGCCGCCGTGGACCGGCTCGGCCCGGACGAGGGCGCCTGGAACGGGCCGCTGCTGATCCTTCCGGGCGGCACGATGAACCTGCTGGCCCGCAAGCTCCATGGCGACGGAGAGGCGGAAGCCATCGTCGCCGCCGCGCTCGGCGGACCGTTCAAGACCGTGCGGATGATGCAGGCGCGCGGTTGCGGGCAGCAATCGCTGGTCGGCATCATCGCCGGCCCCACGACCGCCTGGGGTGCGGTGCGCGAAGACCTGCGCAACACCGATCTTGCGGCGCTGGCCAAATCCGTGCCTCAGGCGCTGGACAAGACGCTGAACGGCGATCCGATGACGGTCGCGGGCGTGGACGGCCACTATCAGGCGATCTTCGTCGAGCCGCAGCAGGACATGCTGGAAGCGACGGGGATCAAGGCCGCCAATTTCGGCGAATTGCTGCAACATGGCTTTGCCTGGCTGAACCGCGACTTCCTGGGCGGCCCGACCGAGCCGCTGCTGCGCGCGCGGCAAGTCACCATCGGCGGGGAGGATGTGATCGGCCTGCTGGTGGATGGCGAGCGGGCATCGGCGCGGGGCCCATGCACCTTCACCCTCGTCCCCTGCCCGCTCGCCTTCGTCACCACGGCGGGAGAAGCGGCATGATGGGCGTATTGCTGCTGGCGGCGGCACAGGTCGCCACGACTCAAACAGGGAGACCCGGCGGCGCGCAGAGCCCGCCCGCGGTCGAGGCGCCCGCTGCCGCATCGGTCGCGGGGCATTATTATCTGCAGGGCGTGATGGAGACCGGATCGGAAATGCTGCTGAAGCCGGACGGCCATTTCCAATGGTATCTCGTCTATGGGGCGCTCGACCTGTTCGCGGAAGGCCGCTGGACGCTGGCGGACGACAAGGTCGTGCTGACGTCCACGCCCAGCAAGGACGCGCCGGAGCCGCCCTTTGCCAGCGCCGCCTTCACCCTGAGCGAGGGCCGGCTGATCCCGCCCGACGGGCGCGGCGCCTATGTCCGCGCGGAGGAAGAGGAAAAGCCCGCGCCCGCCGATTGACAGGAAGGGCATGACCGTTACGCTCGCGATCCATGATCCGCACCCTCATCCCCGCCATCGCCCTCCTTTCCCTCGCTTCCGTCTCGGTCTCCTCCCGCCCCGCCTCCGCCCAGGGCGATCCCTATGCGGCGCGCGTGGCCAGGATATTGGCGCAGACCCCGCTGATCGACGGCCATAATGACTGGCCGGAGGCGCTGGTCGACCATGCCGGCGACGCGCGCTGGACGACGACGCTCACCACACTCGACCCGAAGGATTACCACACCGACATCACCCGCCTGCGCGCCGGCCATATGGGCGGGCAGTTCTGGTCCGTCTATGTCTCGGCCACCATGCCCGAACTGGATCAGGTGAAGGCGACGCTGGAACAGATCGCGCTCGTGAAGCAGATCGTCGCGCGCTACCCCGCCGACTTCCAGCTGGCGACCACGGCGGCGCAGGTGCGCGCGGCGCACAAGGCGGGGCGCATCGCCTCCATGATGGGCGTGGAGGGCGGCGGCCAGATCGACGGCAGCTTTGCCGTGCTGCGCAGCTACAAGGATCTGGGCGCGGGCTATCTGACGCTGACCCATAGCAAGACCATCGCCTGGGCCGACAGCGCGACCGACAATCCCCAGCATGACGGGCTGACGAAATTCGGCGAGGCGGTGGTGCATGAGCTGAACCGGCTGGGCATGCTGGTCGATCTCAGCCATGTGAGCGAGGCGACGATGCTGGACGCGCTGGGCGCCAGCCGGGCGCCGGTGATCTTCTCCCACTCCAGCGCGCGGGCGCTGTGCGATACATCGCGCAATGTCTCCGACGCGGTGCTGGCGAAGCTCGCGGCCAATGGCGGCATCGTGATGGTGAACTTCGCCCCGCAATATGTCTCGGAAGCGCGGCGGGTGTGGGGCGCGAACCGCAGCGCGGAGCAGGCCCGCTATAACGCGCCGCCCTTCGGCGGGCTCTATATCGGCGATCCGGCAAAGGCGAAGGCCGCGCTGGAGGCATGGGAAAAGGCCAATCCCAGGCCCGTCGTCACCCTCGCCATGGTCGCCGACCATATCGACCATATCGCGAAGATGGCGGGTGTCGACCATGTCGGCCTGGGCGGCGATTATGACGGGATCGGCGAACTGCCCACGGGGCTGGAGGGCGGCGTCAACAGCTACCCCGCGCTGCTCGCCGAACTGATGAAGCGCGGCTGGAGCGACACGGACATCGCGAAGGTCGCCGGCGGCAACATCCTGCGCGTCATGGAACAGGCGGAAAAGGTGGCGGCGTCGATGAAAGGCGAGCCCGCCGCAACGGCCACGGTCGCCGCGCTGGACGGCACGAAATAAAGGAAGTTCGCTCCCAGTGCCTCAGGCGCAGGCCAGCCTTTCCTCATCGTAGCGCCCGCGCTGGTCGATCATCGCGACGGCCCAGACGGCAAGGCCGCCCAGCGCCAGCGCGCAGCCGACCAGGCCCGTCGACGGCAGGCCATAGCCGCCCGCAACCGCCAGCCCCGCCAGCCATGGCCCCAGCGCATTGGCGGTGTTGAACGCGCTATGATTGAGCGCGGCGGCGAGCGCCTGCGCGTCCCCCGCCACGTCCATCAGCCGGGTCTGCAGCGGCGTGCCGAGCCCGCCGCCCAGGCCGATGGCGAGCACGATCAGCATCATCGACCACAGATGCCCGGTCGCCAGCGGATAGAGCGCCAGCATCGCCGCGCTCCAGATCAGCATCCCGGCCACCGCCCACATCTGCCAGCGATCCGCCGCCCAGGCCGCGCCCAGATTGCCGATCGTCATGCCGAAGCCGAAGACGACCAGCACCACCGGCACCATGGCGGGCGCGGCGCCCGTCACCTGCATCAGCGTGGAGGCAAGATAGGTGTAGACCGCGAACATGCCGCCAAAGCCGATGGCGCCGATGCCCAGCGTCAGCCACACCTGCCGGCGGCCGAGCGCGCCCAGTTCCCGCAGCGGGCTGGCATTCGGATCGGGCGTGTCGCGCGGGGCATAGAGCCATACCAGCGCCACCGCCGTCATCGCCAGCAGCGCGACGATGCCGAACCCCCAGCGCCAGCCGATCCACTGGCCCAGCGCATTGGCCGCGGGCACGCCGATGATCGTCGCGACGGTAAGGCCGGTCATCACATAGGACACCGACTGCGCGCGCTTGCCCGGCGGGACGAGCGACGCCGCAACCAGCGCGGCGATGCCGAAATAGGCGCCGTGCGGCAGGCCGCTCAGAAAGCGGAAGAACAGCATCCAGTGATAGCTCGGCGAAAATGCCGTCAGCCCGTTGGCCACGGCAAAAAGCGCCATCAGCCCCAGCAACAGCGACCGGCGGGAGAGCCGCGCGGACAGCACCGCGATCACCGGCGCGCCCACGACCACGCCCAGCGCATAGGCGCTGATGACATGGCCGGCGGTCGGCTCGTCGATCGCAAGCCCCTTCGCGAAGAAGGGCAGCAGGCTCATCGCCGCAAATTCGGTGGTGCCGATGGCAAAGGCGCCCGTCGCCAGCGCGAGCAGGACGAGGCCGACGGGCACATGCCGGTCAAGCGTGGAAGCCTCCACCGGCGCGGAGGCACCGGAGGGCGAAACAGGCATGGAATGTTGCATTGCAACAAGCATGTGTCGCCAATGGCTTACAGATGCAAGACCCGCGCGGGTGCAAAAGCTGCATTCGGGTGGACGCGGGATGCATCGGGCATGTGGGCGTGGAGCGCTGCGCGAAAAAGGGGGAACCGGTTTTAGCGGCGTTGAACGGCGTTCCCGCAAAATCTATGCGATGACAAAAGCTGGAGCGCGCGGCCTGCACCAGATGGAACGCGGCACACTCCCAATGCTGGAATGGCGGGCAGGCGGAAGCGGCGGGGGACGGGCCCGGAGGTCCGCGCGTTCAATCCAACTCGCCCCCCGATCAAGACCTGGGGCGTCGGCAACCGCGCGCATCCGGCAAAGCATTGCCTCACTCCGCCCCGAGCCTATCGCGCCACGGGAGGCACGGCCTGCTCGCCGCAAAAGCCCGCATCGTTGCAAAGGGAAAGGACCATCGCCGCGCGCTTTCTCCACAAGGGCATGCCCCCGGATATCGGCGCCTCCCGCGCTTGCGAGCCTTTTCCTCAGCGCAATTTGGCGATCTTGATGCCGTCCAGCCGGGCGCGATCCTTGACCGATTCCTCGCTGCGGGTCAGTGCCTTGGCGATCGCCTTCAGCGCCATGCCCTTCTTCACCAGCATATGCAGCTTTTGCAGCTCATCGCTGGTCCAGGGCTGCTTGTGCCGTTCGAACCGTTCCGCCATCGCTCAAACCTTCCCAAAACAGGGCCAAAAAAGAAAAAGGGCGGCCCGAAGACCGCCCCATTCCATATTCGCAATCGTCCCGAAATCAGCGCTTCGAGAACTGGAAGCTCTTGCGGGCCTTCGCGCGGCCGTACTTCTTGCGCTCCACGGTGCGGCTGTCGCGGGTCAGGAAACCCTCTGCCTTCACCGTGCTGCGCAGGGCAGGCTCGTACTTGGTCAGCGCCTGGGCGATGCCATGCTTCACGGCGCCGGCCTGACCCGACAGACCGCCGCCCTTGACGGTGGCGATCACGTCATACTGACCATTGCGGTCGGTGACGCCGAAGGGCTGGTTGATGACGAGGCGCAGCGTGGGGCGTGCGAAATAGATTTCCTGATCGCGGCCGTTGACCGTGATCTTGCCGGTGCCGGGCTTCACCCACACGCGGGCAACGGCATCCTTGCGGCGGCCGGTCGCATAGGCGCGGCCGAGGCTGTCGATTTCCTGCTGGCGCAGCGGCATGGTGGGCGCGGCCGGTGCGATGGGTGCATCGACGGCAACAGGTGCGTCGACCGTGGCGCCGGCAGCGATGTCGGCGAGGTCGGACAGGGACTGGCGGTTATCGGACATTATGCACCCACCTTGTTCTTGCGGTTGCGCGACGCGAGGTCGAGCACTTCGGGGTTCTGGGCTTCATGGGCATGCTCGGTGCCGGCGAAGATGCGCAGGTTGCGCATCTGCTGGCGGCCAAGCGGACCGCGCGGGATCATGCGCTCGATCGCCTTTTCCAGAACGCGCTCCGGGAAGCGGCCTTCCAGCACCTTGGCAGGCGTGGTTTCCTTGATGCCGCCGGCATAGCCGGTGTGCTTGTAATAGATCTTGTCGGTCAGCTTCTTGCCGGTGAACTTCACCTTCGCCGCATTGATGACGATGACATTGTCACCGCAATCGATGTGGGGGGTGAAGCTCGGCTTGTGCTTGCCGCGCAGGATGTTGGCGATGATGGACGCAGCACGGCCGACAACCAGCCCTTCCGCATCGATCAGCAGCCACTTCTTGTCGACCGTCGCCGGGGTCGCCGGCTTCGTGGTCTTCATCAGCGCCTTCATGGGGCGATACTCCACTTCAAAATGATATCGGGACCGACAGCCCGAAGGCACGCCGGAAGATGCGCGCTAATGACGACGAATCGCCTGGAAGTCAAGAGAATGCGCGGCTTTGCTGACGGGTATCTGAATACCGTCAACCGGATCGGGCCGCCGTCACCTGTGCCAGGGCCCAGGCGAGATAGGGCGGATGCACGGCATCGACCGCCCATGAGAGGATCGCCGGGACGTCATAATCATGCCCCGCCGCCAACCGCGCCATCAGCGCGTCGCGCGCGGATGCGCTCGTCTTGAACAGCACGGCTATTTCGGCCGCCTGCTCCACCGCCCCTTCCCAGCGATAGGTCGACTGGCAGGGCGCGAGGCGATTGGCGCAGGCGGCAAGGCCGCTTTCCACCGCATCGCGGGCGGCATCGTCGGCAGCGTCTTCGCTCCCGTAGAGCGCATAGACGATGACGAGATCGCCGCCGTTCACCGCCGGCGGCCGACGGCGTGCGCGCCCCAGGCGGTGGAGGCCACCACCAGCGCGCCGACCGCCTGGTGCAGCACCGCCAGCGGCAGCGCGATGCCGCTCATCACCGTGGCAATGCCCAGCGCCACCTGTGTTCCCACCGCCGCGTTGATGGCGATGGAGGCGCCGCGCACGCCCTTGCCCTTCGCCCGGCGGGCCAGCAGGATCAGCACCGCCGCCGTCACCCACGCCCACCAGCGATGGATGAAGTGGACGAGGAACGGATCGCTGCTCACTGTCGCCCAGAGCGCGCCGAGCCCGGAGCCGAGCCACTGCACGCCTTGCGGGAAGACATGGTCGTTCATCAGCGGCCAGTCGCTCGCGACATAGCCTGCATCCAACCCGGCGGTGAAGGCGCCGAAGAGCAGCTGCACCAGCAGCACCAGCGCGGCGAGCACGGCAAATCCGGTCAGGCGCGACGGTTTGGCGGAGGGATTGCGGGCCAGCAGGAAGAGGTCGAGCGCGGTCCACACCAGCCCCGCGATGATGAACAGCGCGGTCAGCAGGTGGACGGCAAGCCGATAATGGCTGACGTCGGTGCGCACCGACAGGCCGGACACCACCATCCACCAGCCGATCGCGCCCTGAAGCCCGCCCAGCGCAAACAGGGCGAGCAGGCGCGGGCCATAGCCGGCGGGAATCGCGCGACGCCATGCGAACCAGAGCAGCGGCGCGGCAAAGGCAAGGCCGATCAACCGCCCCAGCAGCCGGTGCGCCCATTCCCAGAAGAAGATGAACTGGAAGGCGGAAAGGCTCATGCCCCGGTTGATTTCCCGATATTCGGGGATCTGCTGATATTTGCGGAAAGCGTCCATCCACTGGCCATGGGTCAGCGGCGGCAGCGCGCCCGTCACCGGCTTCCATTCGGTGATCGACAGCCCCGATTCGGTCAGCCGCGTGATCCCGCCGACCACCAGCATGAGGAACACGAGCGCGGCCACGACAAGCAGCCAGCGCGCAATCGCCAGCGGCCGGGCCTTGTAACTGCCGGCAAAGGCCGACGACGATGCGGAAGTAACAGCCATGACCGCGCTATTGCGCCTGTCCCCGGGCAGTTTCAAGCGGGATCGCGCGGCCATGCGGGCACACGCGCAAGCGGCGTCCAGCCCATCGCAAAAAGTGCGGATGATATATTGTATCTTTGCAAAACAGCGCCTACATGTCTGCCAGCATGGAGACGACCACCCCCAATTTCCTGAAGGATGCGCTGGCGCGCGGGCTGTTCGATCGGCTGGCGGTCGGGCTGTCCGGCTTGTGCGTCGCGCACTGCATCGCCACCGCCGCGCTGCTGGGCCTGATGGCATCGGCCGGCGGACTGCTGGGCAATCCCCTGTTCCATGAAGCCGGCCTGATGCTGGCTATCGTGCTGGGGGCCGTTGCGCTTGGCCATGGCATTTTCAGCCATGGTTTCATGATGCCCGCCGCGATCGGATCGCTGGGCCTTGGCGTGATGGCAGGCGCGCTCTCGCTGCCCCATGGGTCGGAAGAAAGCCTCTATACGATCTTCGGTGTCGCCCTGCTGGCGCTGGGCCACGACCTCAATCGCCGGGCCGGGCACTGAACGGCGCTTTCCCCCAAGCCCCTTTTCCCTGCATCTTTTCCATCAGACAAATCCCGCCACCCGAAATCCGCCACCCCGGCAGGGCCGGCATGGCGGACGGATGGCAGGATCGGCACAATCGCGCTCCGGCCTCTCCATGCCGGAGCCAAGATCGCTTTATTGGCCCGTTACTGGCCCGGTGCAGCCGGGGCTGCGGGCGCGGCAGCGGCCGGCGGTGCGGCAGCGGCGGAAATCTTCTGCTGCAGGCTCGGGTCGGACTGTGCCGCCGTCGCGATCTCGTTGAAGCGATTCGGATCGAGGCCGCTCGCCTGCACCGCCGCCAGCATCTTGGGCTGCTTGTCCGCCGCGGTGATCGCCGCGTCGTCCTGGATCTTGTTGATCTCGATGGCAGCCGCAGCGAATTTCTTCAGTTCGTCCTCGGTGTAGTTTCCGGCGGCCGGTGCAGGCGCAGCCGCTGCCGGAGCGGGCGAAGACGGCGCGGCCGTCTGGGCGAGCGCGGGCGAAACCGAGGCGACAGCCAGCGTCGAAAGAACAATCTTGAACGAATTGAGCAACATGCTTCTCCTTGCCTTGAAAAGGCGCACGCTGGTGGCTGAACGGACACAATCAAGAAAATTTCGATGGCGCGTGCCATAGCGGCGGCCATCGGTCGCGCGCCCTCGCCCCGCCGCGAATCGGCCCCTGTCGATCGCCTGGGTAACGATCGGGTAACACCCCCTGGAGACCGGGGGAGAGAATCGATACGGACGCGGCGCGGATGCCGCCGGCCGCCACGATACGATCATAGAGAAGCGAGGAGGGGGGGGGGGAGGATGGTGGAGCCTAGCGGGATCGAACCGCTGACCTCCTGCATGCCATGCAGGCGCTCTCCCAGCTGAGCTAAGGCCCCGAAACCATCATATGCACCCACTGGGAAGGGGGTGCGGTCCGGTGGCGAACCATGGGGTGGTTCGCTTTGGAGGCGCTGCCTTTAGTCGAGCAGCGCCTCGCAATGCAAGAGCTTAATTCGCGCTCTCGATTTTAATTGTCGTCGTCGCCGTCATCGGCGCCCGCGTCGACGCCCAGGTCGTCGTCGCCGCCAAGATCGACGTCGTTGTCGGGCGAATCGCCGTCCTCATCGACATCCAGATCGATGTCGAGATCGTCGTCCACAGCCTCGATCGCGCCGTCGGCGGTCTCGACCACCTTCTTGGGCGCCACTTCCTCATAAGGCAGCGGCTGCTTGGACTTCAGAACCGGCTCGGGTTCCCACGGATTGCTGCAGTTGATGCAGACCACCGGCGAGTCCTTGCCCAGATCGTAGAACCGCGTGCCGCACTTCGGGCAGGTCCGCTTCGTGCCCCATTCAGGCTTCACCATGTGCCGCCTCTGTCCTTCTAAACATCATCAAGAAAAGCGCGGTCCAGCCGGGCTGGCCACGCAAAACGAGCCGCGCCTTGCCATAGCGGAACCGCGCTGTCAAAAGCCGCCTGCATTTTTCCCCCCGCAGCATTCCCGGAACATCCCATGTCAAGCCACGCTTCCCCCCTGCCCCAGCGCTTTGCCGCCGCGCCACCGCTTGCCGGCACGGTGCAGGTGCCGGGCGACAAGAGCATTTCCCACAGATCGCTGATGCTGTCCGCCCTGGCCGTGGGCGAAAGCCGGATCGAGGGGCTGCTGGAGGGCGAGGATGTGCTGGCGACGGCGGCCGCCCTTCGCGCCATGGGCGCCGACATCCAACGCGACGACGGCGTGTGGCATGTGCATGGCGTGGGCGTCGGCGGCCTGATGCAGCCCGAAACGGCGCTCGACATGGGCAATAGCGGCACCTCCACCCGGCTGCTCATGGGCCTGCTCGCCAGCCACGACCTGACGGCGACGTTCACCGGCGATGCCTCCTTGAGCAGGCGCCCGATGGGCCGGGTGATCGATCCGCTGTCCACCATGGGCGCGGAATTCACGTCCAGCCCCGGCGGCCGCCTGCCGCTCACCATGCGCGGCATCAGCCCGGCGGTGGCGATCGAATATCGGCTGCCGGTGGCGTCCGCACAGGTGAAGTCGGCGATCCTGCTCGCCGCGCTCAACACGCCGGGCATCACCCGCGTCATCGAGCCGGTGCCGACCCGCGACCATAGCGAGCGGATGCTGCGCGGCTTCGGCGCCGACCTGACCGTTGCGGTGCAGCCGGACGGCGCCCGTATCATTGCGCTGAAGGGCGAGGCGGAGCTCAAGCCCCAGCATATCGTCGTGCCGGGCGATCCCTCCTCCGCCGCCTTCCCGATGGTCGCGGCGCTGCTGGTGCCCGGCTCGCACATCGTCATAGAGAATGTCGGGCTCAATCCGACTCGCGCCGGGCTGGTCGAACTGCTCAGGTCCATGGGCGGCCAGATCGAGATCTTGAACCCGCGCGACGTCGGCGGCGAACCCGTCGGCGACCTTGCCGTCACCGCATCCGCCCTGCACGGCGTCGAGCCCGACCCGGCCAATGTTCCCTCCATGGTCGATGAGTTTCCCGTGGCCTTCGTCGCCGCCGCGCTGGCAGAAGGACGCAGCATATTCCGCGGCCTTGAGGAATTGCGCGTCAAGGAATCGGATCGGATCGCCACCATGGCCGACGGCCTGCGCGCGATCGGCGCCGCGGTGGAAGAGCTGGAGGACGGGTTGATCATCACCGGCACAGGCGGCAAGCCGCTGAAAGGCGGCGGACCGATCGCGACGAAGCTGGATCACCGCATCGCCATGAGCTTCGCGGTCGCCGGCCTCGTCTCCCGCGACGGCGTGGAGGTGGACGACATGCGCCCGGTCGCCACCAGCTTCCCCGGCTTTGTCGACCTGCTCGGCAGCCTTGGCGCCTTTGCGGATGCGGCCGGGGCCGGCGCATGATCATCGCGGTGGACGGCCCGGCGGGCGCGGGCAAGGGCACGATCGCGCGCGCGCTCTCGGCCCATTATGGCATTCCCTATCTGGATACCGGCCTGCTCTATCGCGCGGTCGGCGTGGCGGTGGACCGCTCCGGCGGCAATCCCGACAATGGCGATGACGCGCTGGCGGCCTGCAGCTTCGATGACGCGCTGCTGGCCGACCCGGCCCTGCGCGACGAGGCATCGGGGGCACTGGCGTCGCGCGTGTCGATCCACCCGGCGGTGCGCGCAGCCCTGCTCAAGCGCCAGCGGGATTTCGCCGCGCAGCCGGGCGGCGCCGTGCTCGACGGGCGCGACATCGGCACCATCATCGCGCCCGATGCCGATGCCAAGCTGTTCGTCACCGCCAGCGTCAACGCCCGCGCCTGGCGCCGCATGGCGGAGATGCAGGCGCGCGGCATAGAGGCGGACGCCCATGCCATCGCGGTCGATATCGAGGCGCGCGACGAACGCGACATGAACCGCCCCAATGCCCCCCTGCGGCAGGCCGACGGCGCGGACTTGCTAGATACCAGCAATTTGACTATAGACGCCGCCGTTCAGCAGGCGATTGCGCTTGTGGACGCACAGGTGGCAGGTCGCGGTTGATGCGGCCCAGGGCGGCGCTTCGGATTTTCGGAGCGCCCTTTTCGCTTTTCCGCCAATGCGTCCATTTTGGCGCAGGATTCTGATGGATGCCCGTCTGGCATACGGCCATGCGGGCGCTTTGGCCACGGCCCTGGTCGTCCCTCGGGACATCCATCAGGGCCGCGTTTGAAAAGACCGCCGGAGACAACCGGCTGGCCAGCAACGATGTGAAGGAACTCTAACCATGGCCTCTACGGCATTTCCCTCGCGCGACGATTTCGCCGCGCTTCTCAACGAATCCCTCGGTGGCGAGGACGGCGGCTTTGAAGGCCGCGTCGTCAAGGGCACCGTAACCGCAATCGAAAACGACCTGGCCGTCATCGACGTGGGCCTCAAGAGCGAAGGCCGCGTGCCGCTGCGCGAATTCGCGATGCCCGGCCAGAAGGCCGACATCAAGGTCGGCGACGAAGTCGAAGTCTATGTCGACCGCGTCGAGAACGCCCATGGCGATGCCATGCTCAGCCGCGACCGCGCCCGCCGCGAAGCCGCCTGGGACAAGCTGGAAAGCGAATTCTCCGAGAACGCCCGCGTCGAAGGCGTCATCTTCGGCCGCGTCAAGGGTGGCTTCACCGTCGACCTCGACGGCGCCGTGGCCTTCCTGCCCGGCTCGCAGGTCGATATCCGCCCCGTGCGCGACGTCACCCCGCTGATGGACATCCCCCAGCCCTTCCAGATCCTGAAGATGGATCGTCGCCGCGGCAACATCGTCGTGTCGCGCCGCGCCATCCTGGAAGAGACGCGCGCCGAACAGCGCAGCGGCCTCATCCAGACGCTGGCCGAAGGCCAGGTCATCGAGGGCGTGGTCAAGAACATCACCGATTATGGCGCGTTCGTTGATCTGGGCGGCATCGACGGCCTGCTGCACGTCACCGACCTCAGCTACAAGCGCATCAACCACCCCAACGAGATGATCAACATCGGCGACACCGTTCGCGTGCAGATCATCCGCATCAACCGCGACACGCAGCGTATCTCGCTGGGCATGAAGCAGCTTGAGAGCGATCCGTGGGAAGGCGCATCGGCCAAATATCCGGTGGGTGCGAAGCTTTCGGGCCGCGTCACCAACATCACCGAATATGGTGCGTTCGTCGAGCTGGAGCCGGGCATCGAGGGCCTCGTCCATGTTTCCGAAATGTCCTGGACCAAGAAGAACGTCCACCCCGGCAAGATCGTTTCGACCAGCCAGGAAGTCGAAGTCCTGGTTCTGGAAGTCGACGAAGAGAAGCGTCGCATCTCGCTGGGCCTCAAGCAGGCGCAGTCGAACCCCTGGGATGCCTTTGCCGAGCGTCACCCGGTCGGCTCCGTGGTCGAAGGCGAAGTCAAGAACGCGACCGAATTCGGTCTGTTCATCGGCCTCGACGGCGACGTGGACGGCATGGTGCATATGTCGGACATCGCATGGGGCATCTCCGGCGAGGACGCGCTGGCCCTGCATCGCAAGGGCGAGATGGTCCAGGCCGTGGTGCTCGACATCGACACCGACAAGGAGCGCATCAGCCTTGGCATGAAGCAGCTTGAAAAGGGTGCGCCGGGCGCCGGCTCCACCTCTGCCGCTTCGGGCCTCAACAAGAACGCCACCGTCACCGTCACCGTGCTGGAAGTGCGCGACGGCGGCCTGGAGGTTCAGGCTGGCGACGATGGCGCCACCGGCTTCATCAAGCGCAGCGACCTTGGCCGCGACCGCGACGAACAGCGCCCCGACCGCTTCCAGGTCGGCCAGAAGTTCGACGCGCTGGTCATCGGTTTCGACCGTGCGAAGAAGCCCAACTTCTCCGTCAAGGCGCTGCAGATCGCCGAAGAGAAGCAGGCGGTTGCGCAGTACGGTTCGTCCGACAGCGGCGCATCGCTGGGCGACATCCTGGGCGAAGCGCTGAAGGCCAAGAGCGACAGCTAAGCCATTGAAGACGCCCTTGCCCGGGCGGATATATACCAAAAGCAATAGCCCGTCGGATCGCCATGATCCGGCGGGCTATTTCTTTGGCCGGGCTGGCCGGATCAGCGCAGGGCGACTGTGTGCCATTGCTACACAAGTAGCAATTATACGGAATTGTCCCTGTATTTACATTTCACTAAGCATGTCTAACAAGCATCAATAAAGAGATAGTAGGAATCGGGGGCGCAATGATTCGTTCGGAACTGGTCCAGAAGCTGGCCGAAGAAAATCAGGGACTTACACTTCAAGAAATCGAACGGATCGTAGATCTCTTCTTTCGCGAAATTATAGAACGGCTGGCCGACGGCGGCCGGGTCGAGTTGCGCGGCTTTGGCGCATTCTCCACCCGCTCACGCGATGCCCGGACCGGACGTAATCCGCGCACGGGAGAGACGGTTCCGGTCGACGCCAAGCGCGTCCCCTATTTCAAGCCGGGCAAGGAAATGCGTGATCGCCTGAACACGAAATAGAGCCGCCATTTTAACATATCTCTTCCCGGGCACCCCTTGCCCGACGGTTCTGACGCTACGGAAAGCTGAACCGAAATAGAGCATGTCCGGTGCAATCCCATCGGAACGATCATGCCCCCGCGCCGGCCGGCAATGCCGGACATCGCCGTCGCAGCCGCCGCCGGCACCACCATCCCGCTTGACGCCCGCCATGACGCGCGGCACGGAACGCAACGATCCAGCCGGATATGGCGGGATGTGCGGACGTGGTGAAATGGTAGACGCGGCGGACTTAAAATCCGCTTCCAGCAATGGAGTGCGGGTTCAAGTCCCGCCGTCCGCACCAGCTTTTCAAGGGGCTCATACAGCCTCGCCCAGGGAACGCCGGGCAGTCCATGGGCGCAGCCGATCAGGCGGACGATAGGCTCGCATGCTTCTGCGGACCGGGGCCTGTGGCCAGCGGCGGATCAATCGGGTACAGAAAATCATTCGCCCTGCAGGCTGCAACATAAAGGATGCCGTGGATGAATCCCGCCCTCCCCCGACTGGTCGCGACATCGCCCCTGGCCATCATCGCGGCGCTGGCCCTGACGGCCTGTTCCGGTTCCGGCCAACCGGCGGCCAACAACAGCGTGGCCGTGACCAACATGACCGGCAATGACATGGCGAACGTCACCGCGATCGCCGAAGACAGCGACGCCCTTACCCCCGCCAGCGAGGCGGAAGGCAATGCCAGCCTGGTTTCGGACAGCTGGATGGGCCGATGGACGGGCCCCGAAGGCCTGTTCCTCGATATCCGCGCCGCCGATGACGGCACGCCGGGCCATTATGCGCTGACCATTCAGGACACGCTGGATCGCAAGGCGGACTATGCCGGCATGGCGGATGGCAAGGGCATCGGCTTCACCCGCGATGGCAAGGCATTCAGCATCCGGCCGGGTAGCGGCGCCGACACCGGCTTCAAATATCTGGCGGACAAGAAGGATTGCCTGATCGTGCAGAAGGGCAAGGAAGGTTATTGCCGCTAGGACCATCGACATTCAGTTCAGGTGGCGCCGGAGTAGCAGACGACCGCAGGGCCAAGCCGTGATTTTCGAGTATCGGAGCACGGAAATTGAAACGAGGCATGTGAATCGTTTCAACGCTTTACGGGTCTGAACAAGCCGAAGGACGATGCGTGCCGGAGCCTGTTCCAGATCATCGAACGGCTCGGCACATGCATCAGGCCAAAAACACTGGGCGGCCGATCCGAAGCGATCGGATCGCAAGGCGCACGCTCCTTGTTCCTTGTTTTCCGCCAACTGCATTCATCCGGCGGCGCGACACATGCTTTAAGACCAATTTACATTCAGCCCGTGCAGACCCGTAAAGCGTTGAAACGATTCACATGCCCTGTTTCAAATCCTGCGCGCCGATGCGTGAGCATCTCGCTTTGTAGCGGTCATGTGGGACTCCGCCTCCATCGCTCATGGAGCGCGCCGCGCGGATAAAATGGCGTCCAGCAAAATGGGGACCGGCATCGCTGCCAGTCCCCACTTCCGCCGTCGCCGCCGGCACATCCGCGAACGGATGGCAAGGCGAGGCATCGGCGTGCCGCGGTCCTTCATCTGGAACAGTGTCTGCAACCCTGTTCCGTTCAGGCACCGCCGGAGGGTCGACCGCGAACGGCCATGGCCTCCATGCTCCAATCCACAGCAGCCCCTGCAATGCGCCTTCACGCCGCCGGCATGCCATTTCCATCGAGCCCTGCCGGATGAACCCCGTGCCACCGCCTTTCGGCGGCGCCACATGCCCGTTCACCGGCAGACCGTCAGGCGTGGCAATCGGGTTCCCCCTTGTGCCGGGTCGGGATTTCTCCTGGCGCCCTTGCCTTTCGATATGCCGATGCTCTCACCATCGGCGAGTCGCGCAAAATGGAATCATGGCTTCCACGGCAGCCGGACCGCATGAAATCTGTGGATGAATGTGGATAAGTCGGGCGGCGCCCCGGATTCCGGCGGTCAGGCGCCCGGTCAGTTGCCCGGTGCCCAGCCCGGCGGCGCCAATGTGAAGCCGGCAAAATCGAAGCCCGGCGTCACCGTGCAACTGACCAGCGCCCAGCCCGCATCCGCCTGTGCCGCCTGCCAGTGATCGGCCGGGACCAGACCCTGCGGCGATTGCCCCGCCATGATGTCGCCGCCCAGCACATGCGCGGCGACCGGCCCGCCGTCACCCGGCGCGGTCAGCAGCCGCAAGGGATGGCCGGCATGCCAGAACCAGATCTCCGTCGCATCCACGCGGTGCCAGTGCGACCGTTGCCCCTGTTCCAACAGGAACAGGATCGCCGTGCCCGGCGAACGGGCGCCTGCGGCGGCATCGGCCCGCCAGGTTTCACGATACCAGCCGCCTTCGGGATGGGGCGACAGGCCCAGCCGGTCGATCAATGCGCGTGCCTCATCCATCTATTCCCCCTTCTGTCCTCGCATGGGCGCGGCATGGCTGGCCCGGACAGGCCGCGCACCACGCCAACGCAACGCATGCATCAGATTATTTCACATTTATTT
The DNA here is from genome assembly GCF_037154135.1 of Sphingobium aquiterrae. Lineage (NCBI taxonomy): Bacteria > Pseudomonadati > Pseudomonadota > Alphaproteobacteria > Sphingomonadales > Sphingobiaceae > Sphingobium > Sphingobium aquiterrae. The sequence continues at coordinate 179,467 of NZ_JBANFL010000004.1, read as the reverse complement.
CAACATTTTATGCCGTTGTCACAGGTTCATGCAACTTCGTCCATGGTCGGCAGGTTCAATGCCCGTGGTCAAGGACAGGCCAGGATATCGGCCATATACAAGAAGGAGCAAATCATGCGTACCCTCATGCTTTCGCTGGCGGCGGCTGCCGTCGCCATCCCCGCGACATTCGCGATGCCCGGCGACCAGGCCGAGGCGCGCCGCAACTATCAGTACAAGGAATGGCGCGGTCGGGACGGCCGCACCTATTGCCGCAAGTCGGACGGCACCACCGGCCTGATCGTCGGCGGCGTGGGCGGCGCCCTTGTCGGCCGGGCGGTCGACACCCGCGGCGATCGCGCCACCGGCACCATCCTGGGCGCGGCCGCAGGGGCGTTGATCGGCAAGGAAGTCGACAGCAAGCGTCGCTGCCGCTGAGCCCACCGGCCCGCCGGCCATGGGGTGACATCGCCCCATGGCCCCGGCGCGGCCACCCGTCGCCACGCAATGACCCATCGGATCGCGCCGTGGCGCAAGGTGCCGCCAGAAGCCGAATGAAAAAGGGGCGGCCTGGATATGCCAGGCCGCCCCAAAATATGTGATCCTGAGGATCAGTCGCCCCAAGAGCATTTCCCAGTCAGGTGGCGTCACCTGACGGCGCGGAAAATGCGTCCATCAAAAGCATGGAGCGGTTGATCCGATACCATCGGATCGCAAACCGCCTTAGCGGGCAACCACCTCTGCACCCGCAGCAGCGCCGCGTGCCGAGTCAACGTCGAAGGCAACCTGCTGGCCGCCGGAAACGCCGTTCACCTTGCCGCCGCGGACGACCAGCGAGAAAGCGGCACCGCCGGGGTAGCGATTGCCGGAAATCCGGCTCGCGCCCTTTTCTTCCTTCACCTGGTAAATATAGGTGTAGCCTTCGTGGACGAAGCGCTCCTTGGGCGCGTCACCGGCGATGGCGGGAACGGCGGCGAGAAGGGCAGCAGCCGGTGCGGCGACAAAAACAATCTTGGACAGCATTCGCATGAGTTATCTCCTTGTGAATGCCGATCAAACACCTCGGTATGTTTTGTTCTATTTCTGTTAATGCCCTTATATGTTGCATTGCAGCACGCCAGCAATCGCAAAGGGCGTCAAGACGATTGCGTGGCGCGCAATCACATCCCAACCAGACTGCTAGAGAATCCTCAAAGCCCGGCCAGCTTGAGGATATGGCGGAATTGCGGCTCGGTGACGGGCGAAACCGAGAGGCGCGACTGGCGGATCATCGCCATTTCCGCCAACGCCGGATCGGCCTTGATCGTCTTCAACGTTACGGCATCGGGCAGTTTCTTATGCGGCGCAACATGCACGGCGATCCACTTGCCGGTCTCGTCGGTGCTGTCGGGCGCGGCCTCCCGCACGATCTCCATGATGCCGACCGCCTCCAGCCCGATATTGCTGTGGTAGAACAGCGCCAGATCGCCTTTCTTCATCGTCTTCATGTTCAGCTGGGCGGCATGGTTGCGCACGCCGTCCCACTCCGCCTCGCCCTTTTCGACCAGATCGTCCCAGGAAAAGACGTCGGGTTCCGACTTCATCAGCCAATAGTGCATGCGGGCGGGCTCCTGCTTCGTCGATGGGAAAGATGGCTCCCCATGCAACGCCGGGCGATGCGGGATCAAGCCCGCTCTGCATCGGGCGCTCCTGTCATGGGCCCGGTCGTGGCGCCTATCGTGGCTCTTGTCGTGGCTCTATCGTGACAGGGCGGCTTGGCACCGCTAGACTGCGGCATTGCCCTTTGTGGAGTTGAAATCCGTGTCCCAGACCGTTCTCGATGCCGTTCCCGTCCTCTCGATGGCCGGCGAGAGCAGGCAGGCCTTTGCGCAGAAGTTCGGCGGCTCCTTCCACCGCTTCGGCTTCGCGATGGTGAAGGATCACGGCATGGACATGGCGCTGATCGACGATGCCTGGGCCAGGGCCAAGGCGTTCTTCGCCCTGCCCGAGGATGTGAAGCGCCGCTACATCGTGGCGGGCGGCGGCGGCCAGCGCGGCTACACCGCCTATGGGACGGAGATCGCCAAGGGCGCGAGCGAGAACGACCTCAAGGAATTCTGGCATGTCGGCCGCGACCTGGCGCCGGGCGATCCGCTGGCGGAGACCATGCCGCCCAATATCTGGCCGGACGAGATTGCGGGTTTCCGCGACACCTTCACCCGCCTCTTCGTGGAGTTCGACCGGGTCGGCGCGCGGCTGCTGTCGGCGATCGCGCTGTATCTGGGGCTGGACGAACATTGGTTCGACGATCCGATCCGCGACGGCAACAGCATCATCCGCGCGCTGCACTATCCGCCGGTGTCCCCGCAAGCCCCCGGCATCCGCGCCGGCGCGCATGAGGACATCAACCTCATCACCCTGTTGCTGGGCGCGGAGGAAGGCGGGCTGGAGCTGCTGGATCGCGACGGCAACTGGCTGCCCGTGGTGCCGCCGCCCGGCGCGCTGGCCATCAATGTCGGCGACATGCTGCAGCGGCTGACCAACCATGTGCTGCCCTCGACCAGCCACCGCGTGGTCAACCCGCCGCCCGAGCGGCGCGGCTATTCGCGTTATTCCATGCCCTTTTTCCTGCACCTGCGCCCCGATTTCATGATCGAGGCGCTGCCGCAATGCGTGACCGCGGAAAACCCGCTGCGCGAGCCGCCGATCAGCGCGCATGACTATCTGCACGAGCGGCTGGTGGAGATCGGGCTGATCAAGAAGGGGTGAGGCCTCTCGCGCTACGATCCTTTCCGCCGGGTCGCCCGACGGGATATCGCCTGTCCTATTTCCGCCGCCGGCCCATGGTGATGCCGATCGATTCGCCGCGTTCGGTGAGCGCCAGCTTCACGATCTTCACCTCGACATGGCGGACCATCTCGTCCTGCAGGAAGACAGTTTCGATGATATGGTCCGCGACCGCTTCGATCAGGGTGAAATGCCGGTCCTTCGGGATCGCATCCGTCGCCGCATGCTTGAGGTCCATATAGTTTTTGGACCGCGACAGCGGCGTGTCCGGCGCATAATGATCGGCCATCTTCAGCCGCGCGCGCACGGAAATCCGCAACGGTTGCGGCAGGTGCGTTTCCTCGGAATAGATGCCGGTCAGAATGTCGACGTCCAGATCGTCGACTTCCAGGATCAGATAGTCCTCTTGGGGCAGGGTCATTAAAATTGCGCTTCCCTTGGCACGCGCACCCATGGCCGCCATGGGGCGGCCACAGGGGGCCGCTGTCGCGAAATTGCCGTTTTTCCTTTTCATTTATCGGCGAGGCGGTAATAGGCCGCCGCTTCGGGCGCTCATGCCCCTTTGCGGATGGAACGGCAAGTGACGAATATCCTCCCCCTGGCGTCGCAGACGGACGAGGCCGTCGAGCAGTTGCTCGACGCGGCGTTCGGCGCGGACCGACGGGGCCGGACCGCCTATGTCATCCGCCAGGGCATGGCCTGGCTGCCCGAGCTTTCCTATGCCGCGCTGGACGATGCCGGAAAGCTGGTCGGCACGCTGCAAAGCTGGCCCGTGGCCTTGCATGGCACCGATGGATCGTCCGCGCCACTCGTCATGGTCGGCCCGGTCGCGGTGATGCCCGATGCGCAGCGCGGCGGCTATGGCCGGGCGATGATGGACGCGGTGGTGCGCGACGCCCGCACCCAGCGCAGCGCGCCGCTGATGATGGTCGGCGACCCGGAATATTATGGCCGCTTCTGGGGCTTTTCCGCCGATGCGACGGGCCGGTGGGACGCGCCCGGACCGTTCGAGCATCGCCGCCTGCTGGCGCTGGAGACCGGCGGCGGCGCGATCCCGGTGCAAGGCATGCTGGGGCCGCGACAGACGGTCTCGGCCTAACACCCTCCGCCAGGCGGGCCTGCGAAACCTTGGAACGAGGCATGTGACTCGTATCCATTCCTGTGCCACGATGCTCGGGAAGCCCCTTCCCGGCCCCGCCTGAGCGGAATGGGGGACAGCCCGAATAGCCCTTTGCTTTGGGCGGGCGTCGTCCTATCTCCCCCGGATGCCGATGGACCCGCCGCCCGACCTGGAAACGCTTTCGCTCGCGGATATCGCGCGGCTGGCGCAGGAAAAGCGCCTGCCGCCGGTGGAGCAATGGAACCCCACCCATTGCGGCGACAGCGAGATGCGCATCGCCCGCGACGGCACATGGTTCCACCAGGGATCGCCCATCGGCCGCGCGGCGATGGTGCGGCTGTTCTCCACCATCCTGCGCCGCGAGCCCGATGGCGGCTATGTGCTGGTGACGCCCGTCGAAAAGCTCGCCATCGCGGTGGAGGATGCGCCCTTCGTCGCTGTCGAGGTGAAGAGCGAGGGCGAGGGCGCGGCTCGCCGCCTCGCCTTCCGGCTCAACACCGGCGATATCGCGCCGGTGGGGCCGGACCATCCGCTGACGGTGCGCGCGACCGACACCGGGCCGCACCCCTATATACTGGTGCGCGGCGGGCTGGAGGCGCTGGTCGCGCGCAGCGTCTATTATGAACTGGTCAACATCGCGCTTGAGGAAGAGGGCGAACGGATCGGCCTGTGGAGCGACGGCGCCTTCTTCCCGCTCGATCTGCCGGCGGGTGGACCGGCGGACGGGCCGGCATGAGGCTGGCGGACCGGCTGCGCGCGGACCTTGCCACCGGCCATGCGCGCGATATCGGCCCCCTGTTGCACGACCCGCGGATCGCGGGCGACATCCTGCTCGCCCCCGCCGCCGTGCTGGTGGCGATCACCGACCGGCCCGAGCCCGGCCTCATCCTGACGCAACGATCGGCCAGGCTGCGCAAGCATCCCGGCCAGGTCGCCTTTCCCGGCGGGCGGGTGGACGAGGGCGATGCCGACGAAGCGGCGGCTGCGCTGCGTGAGGCGCATGAGGAAATCGGCCTGCCGCCCGACCGGGTGGAACTGATCGGCCTGTCGGATCGCTATCACACCTTCACCGGCTTCGACATCGTGCCGGTGCTGGGTGTCGTCCCGCCGGACCTGCCGCTGACCCCGCAGGAAACGGAGGTCGAGAGCTGGTTCGAACTGCCGCTCGCCTTTGCGCTGAACCCGGCCAACCGACGCTGCCAGCAGACGGAATTCATGGGGAAACCGCATCATTATTATGAAATCCGGTGGCAGGATCGGCGGATCTGGGGGATCACCGCCGCCATCCTCGCCAATCTTTCCCGCAGGCTCGGCCATGATCCTTCCTGACGCGCCATGGCGGCACAAGCCGGGGCTGGACCGGCTGCTGGCCGCGCTCGGCCCGGATGCGGCGCGCTTCGTGGGCGGGGCGGTGCGCGACGGGCTGCTGGGCGAGCCGGTCAAGGATGTCGACATCGCCACCGTCCACGCCCCCGATGCGGTGATGGCGCGCCTGCGCGACGTGCCGGGCATCAAGCTGGTGCCGACCGGCATCGACCATGGCACCATCACCGCCGTGATCGAGGGCTGGCCGGTCGAGATCACGACCCTGCGCCGGGATGTCTCCACCGACGGGCGGCGGGCGACGGTCGCCTTCTCCGCCGACTGGCGCGAGGATGCGGCGCGGCGCGACTTCACCTTCAACGCGCTCTATGCCGATCCGGCGGACGGCACGATCACCGACTATTTCGGCGGCGTGGCGGACCTGGCGGCGCGGCGCGTGCGCTTTATCGGCGCCGCAGCCGACCGCATTGCCGAGGACCATCTGCGCATCCTGCGCTTCTTCCGCTTCCATGCCCGTTTCGGCCGGGGCGAACCCGATGCGGAGGGCTATGCCGCCTGCGTCGCCGCCGCCAACAGCCTGATGGCCCTCTCCCGCGAGCGGGTGGCCGACGAACTGCTGAAGCTGCTGGCCGTTGCCGACCCCACGCCTACCATGCGGTTGATGGTCGCGGACGGCATCCTGGCGCCGGTCCTGCCGGAGATCGAAGCTGACGGCGTGGAGCGCCTTGGCGCGCTGGTGGCGCGGGAGCGGGAAGCGGGCGTCCCGGCGTCGGCGCTCCGCCGCCTGTGCGCCCTGCTGCCGCAGGAAGCCGCGACCGGCGAAGCGGTGGCCGCGCGCCTCAAGCTGTCGAACAAGGCGCGCAGACGCATGGCGGTGGCGCTCACCCCTTCCCCGACGCATCGCGATGCCGGCGAACTGGCCTATCGGCTGGGCGCGGAAGGCGCGATCGACCGGCTGCTGCTCGGCGAGGACGGATCGCCGGCGGACGCCGCCGCGCTGGCCGGATGGGAAAAGCCGTCCTTGCCGATCGGCGGCGGCACGCTGGTGGCGCGCGGGCTTCCGGCTGGCCCGGACGTCGCCCATGTGCTGCGCATGATCGAGGAAGAGTGGATCGCCGAGCGTTTTCCCGATGCGGCGCGGGTCGATGCGATCGCCGATCAGATCGTTTCGAAATTCCAGCGCGCGCGCCAATAGTCGAAGGCGGCCGCAGCCATCATCGGCACCGAATAATAATAGCCCTGCCCCTGCCAGCAGCCCATGCGGTCGAGCCCGTCGGCCAGCTCGCGGGTTTCGATGCCCTCGGCCGTCACCCGCAGCCCCAGCGATTCGGCCAGCGAGAGGATCGCCTTGACGATGGCCGTCTTGTCGCGATCCCTCAACATGCCCGTCACCAGGCTCCGGTCGATCTTCAGCACGTCGATCGGCAGGCTCTGCAGGCTGGCAAGGTTGGAATAGCCCGTGCCGAAATCGTCCATGGCGATCGAAGCGTCCATCGCCTTGAGCGCGGAGAGCACCTGCCGCGCCTTGTCCGGATCGGCAATGATCGCGCTTTCGGTCAGTTCCATGGTCAGCCGCTTGCCGTCGATGCCGCTGTAGCGCAGCGCCTCTTCCAGCACGCTCGGCACATCGTCGCGCGCCATCTGGATCGCCGACAGGTTGACGCTGACGCGGATCGGCAGCGGATCGCCATTCATCCTGTCCCATTTGGCCAGCGTCTGGGCCGCCTCATGCATCGCCCAGCGGCCCAGCGGCACGATCAGCCCGGATTCCTCGGCCGCCGGGATGAACTCCGCCGGGGAGACGGCGCCCAGTTCCGGGTCGTTCCACCGCGCCAGCGCCTCGAACCCCGCAACCTCGCCCGAGCGGAGGTGGACGATGGGCTGAAAGGCCAGTTCCAGCCCGCCATTGGCCAGCGCGTCGCGCAGCCGGCTTTCCAGGGTGAAGCGACGATGCGCCTCCTTCAGCACGCCGGTCCGGTAGATTTCCAGCTTGCCGGACCGCTTGGCGAACTTCACCGCCGCCTGCGCCTGGCGCACGATGTCGTCCGGATCATCCTCCCGGCTGCTGGAGAGCGCGCAGCCGATGGCGCAATCGACGCTGATCTGCAGGTTGGAGAGGCGCACGGGGGACGACAGCGTGTCGTTGATCCGCTGCACGATATGGAGGGCATCGGAAAGGCCGTTATGCAGCCGGGCGAAGATGGCGAATTCATTGCCGCCGATCCGCGCGAGCACATCCCCCTGCCGCAGCGACGACTTCAGGCGCTTGGCGACGGTGATGATCAGTTCGTCGCCGGCCAGCGCGCCCAGCGATTCATTGACCCGGCTGAACCGGGCAAGATCGATGCACAGGATGGCAAAGCCGCTGCCCTCCGGCCAGGGGGCGTGCGCCAGCCGGTCGTCGATCTCTTCGCCGAAGCCCGCGCGATTGGGCAGGGCCGTCAGGCTGTCCGTCAGCAATTCGCGGCGGAAATTCCGCTCGATCATCCGCTCGCCGGTGCGGTCGATGACGGTCAGCAGAAAGCGCGATTCGCCCTGTTGCTCCTGGTCGAGTCGGCCAAGCGTGCAGGAATAATATTCCGGGCCCAGCATGCCGTCTTCGCGCACTTCGAAATGCGCCAAGCCATTGCCGGAGACCATGCAGGAGAAGATGCGATCGCGCCAGTCGGCCTGGAAACGGCGGCGGCGGTCATCGTTGTTGTTGATATAAACCGAGAGTTTCTGCGTGAAAGCCGGGTTGGCCGACAGAATGCAGAAATCCTTGCCCGCCAGCGACAGGATCGCGGCGGGATGAGGCAGGGCCTCCAGCCAGTCGACGGCGCCAGAGCAATCGCTCACCGGCTCCGGCGCGGGCGCGCAGGCCATGTCTTCCCCTGTCCAGACTCGTGCGGGCACGGATTCCATATGCTCCGCCTAGCCCAAAGAGTGTAAAATTCTGTAAATGGATCAAGTCGGTAGGGCATGATGCCAAACCGATATGTCAACCGAAGCGATTGTCCCTGGGAAAGCCGCTCGGTGGCATTCTGCCCGCTGCGCCGCGCGCCACGCGCCAGGGCGTCATATCCGTTTCGGTGCGAATGCGCCCGCTTTCTCCCCCCATCGCCCAGCTGAGGCCATTGGCGAGCGGGAAGGCGATCATGTCGGACAGGCCGCCATCCCGATAGCGCTGCAACTGCACGCCCTGGCCACGGGTCATTTCCGGCAGCTCGCTGAGGCGGAACACCAGCAGCTTGCGGTTCTCACCGATCACGGCGACGCTGTCCGCATCCTCGGCAATCGCATGGACGATCTTCAGCTTCGCGCCGGTGCGCACATTCACCACCTGCCTGCCCTTGCGGGTTTCGGCGATGATCTCCTCCATCGGCGCGATGAAGCCGCGCCCGTCGGAAGCGCCCAGCAGCAGCTTGCCACCGGCCCGGGCGGCATGCAGCGCCACGATCTCCACATCATTTTCCAGGTCGATCATCAACCGCACCGGCTCGCCGAAACCGCGCCCGCCCGGCAGCTTGTCCGCGCCCAGCGTGTGGAAGCGGCCATTGGCGCTGGCCACCAGCAGCTTGTCCGTCGTGTACATGCGGATGGGGCCGATGGCCGGATGCGGGCCATCGCCTTCCTTATATTTAACGCCGGCGACGGTGGCATCGTCGACATGCCCCTTCATCGCCCTGATCCAGCCGCGCTGGGAGATGATGACGGTGACGGGCTCGCGCTCGATCATCGCCTCCAGCGGGATTTCGCGCGCGGGCGCGGCTTCCTCGATCAGGGTGCGGCGCCTGCCGAGCGGGGTCTCCGGCCCATAGCGCTTGCGCAGGTCGGCCAGGTCGCGCTTCAGCCGCGTGCGCTGGCGCGCCGGGCTTTCGACCAGCTTTTCCAGCTCCTCGCGCTCCTTGACCAGCTCGCCATGTTCGCGGCGCAGTTCCATCTCCTCCAGCTTGCGCAAGCTGCGCAGCCGCATGTTGAGGATGGCTTCGGCCTGGCGGTCGGTGAGCTGGAACTCGGCCATCATCACCTCCTTGGGCTCATCCTCGGTGCGGATGATCTCGATCACCCGGTCGAGGTTGAGATAGGCGATGATATAGCCGTCGAGCAGCTCCAGTCGGGCGGCGATCTTGTCCAGCCGGTGCTGGGCGCGGCGCACCAGCACGTCGATCTGGTGCGCGAGCCATTCGACCAGCACCTGCCGCAGGCCCATGACGCGCGGCGTATGGGTGGCGTCCAGCACGTTGAGGTTAAGGCCGAAGCGCGTCTCGAGGTCGGTCAGGCGGAACAGGCTGTCCATCAATATCTGCGGATCGACGGTGCGGGCGCGCGGCTCCAGCACGATGCGAATCTCCGCATCGCTCTCGTCCCGCACATCGGCCAGGATCGGCAGCTTCTTGTCGTTGATGAGCGCCGCGATCTGCTCGATCAGCTTGGACTTCTGCACCTGATAGGGGATTTGCGTGACGATCAGCACCCAGGTGCCGCGCCCTTCATCCTCCTTGTGCCAGCGCGCGCGGGTGCGCAGCGATCCGCGCCCGGTGGCATAGGCTTCGGAAATCGCAGCCTGGCTGTCCACCAGCACGCCGCCGGTCGGGAAGTCGGGGCCCGTGACGACCTGCATCAGCGCGGCATGATCGGTTTCCGGCTGGTCGATCAGCAGGGTCGCGGCGTCGATCAGCTCGGCGACATTGTGCGGCGGGATGCTGGTCGCCATGCCGACCGCGATGCCGCTCGCGCCGTTTGCCAGCAGGTTGGGGAACAGGCCGGGGAAGACCTCCGGCTCTTCATCCTCGCCATTATAGGTCGGGCGGAAATCGACCGTGCCTTCGTCCAGCCCGGCCATCAGGTCGCTGGCCGCCTGCGTCAGCCGCGCCTCGGTATAGCGCATGGCCGCCGCGTTATCGCCGTCGATATTGCCGAAATTGCCCTGCCCGTCGACCAAAGGCATGCGCAGCGAGAAGTCCTGCGCCAGGCGGACCATCGCGTCATAGACCGACGTATCGCCATGCGGGTGATATTTGCCGATCACGTCGCCGACCACGCGCGCGCATTTCTTGTACGACGTGGTGTTGCGCGCCGGATTGGCGATCAGCACATCCGGGCTCGCCCCCGCCGGCTCCATCCGCAGCAGTCGCATCGCCCAGAGCAGACGGCGATGCACGGGCTTCAGCCCATCGCGCAGGTCGGGCAGCGACCGGGCGGTGATGGTGGACAGGGCATAGACGAGATAGCGTTCGGACAGCGCGGCGTCGAAAGGATGGTCCTTGATGCTGTCGAACGGGTCGCGGAAATCGGTCATCGCCGCCGGGATAGCAGGGCGATCGCGACTTGGCGAGGGGTGCGCTGGTCAATCGCGCAGCTCAATCCCTCGGCAGGAAAATCCCCTGCGGGTCGCTGGCATGAGCGGCGGCGAATTCCGCGACGATCCAGTCGCGAAAGGCCTTCACCTTGGGCGTGTTGCGGGCGTGCGCGGGGGAGACGACCCAATAGCTCACCCCTTCCCGCACGAAGGAGGGGACCGCCTCCACCAGCAGCCCCGCCTCGATCTCCTGCCGCCACAGATACATGTTGAGGATGGCGATGCCCTGCCCGGCGAGCGCGGCGCGCCCCTCCAGCACCTGGCTGTCGAGCGCGATGGTGCTGCCCTGCTCCCCGTCATTTTCCAGGCCCATGGCCGCGAACCATTCATGCCACCACATGTCGTTGGGCGTCAGGCGCGGCATCGCGCGCAGGGCACGGGCATCGGCGATGGGGCCGTGCCTTGCGAGATAAGCAGGCGTGCAGAGCGGCGCGAGGCGGTTATGGGTGAGCAGCCGCCCATCCAGCCCCGGCCAGTCCCCCTTGCCGCCGCGCACCGCCATGTCGATGCCATCGCGGGCGAAATCGACCAGCGTGTCGGACGTGTGGATACGCACCGCCAGCCCCGGCTGCTTCATCTGGAAAGCGCCGATGCGCGAGGCGAGCCAGAGATGCGCGAAGCTGTTGGTGCAACTGATCGTCAGCACGCTTGCGTCCTCGCCCTTCACCGCCGCGAAGCCCGCGCGCATCTCCCCAAAGGCGCGGGTGAGGATGGGGGCAAGCGCGCGCGCCTTGTCCGTCAGCATCACGCGGCGGCCGGAACGATGAAACAGGCTTATGCCAAGCCGTTCCTCCAGCAGCTTCACCTGATAGCTGACCGCCGCCTGGGTCATGCCCAGTTCCTCTGCCGCGGCGGTGAAATTTTCAAGGCGCGCCGCAGCTTCGAAGACGCGGACGGCGGAAAGGGGCGGCAGGCCGGACATGGCCGAATGATAAGCTGGGCTTATCTAGCCTGTCCATGCTTTTGTTGGCCGCAAGGGCAGGTTCGCGATATCGATCATGGGCGGCCAACAGTCCGCACGATGAAAGGAGATCGACATGCCAAGCGACTATGACAGCCGCCACTGGGCGGAGCATCACCAGCATGTGAGCGCCGGCATCGGCCGCCTGTTCGGGGGCATCATGCAGGCCTTCTGCGTGCTGCACAATATCGAATGGTCGGCGCCCTGGATGGCCGCGAAATGCCTGCCGCGCCGCAAATGAGCGACGGGCGACCGCATAGCGGGTATCGGGCGCCGGACATGGCCGGGGCTGATCGCCATGCCGTTCGGGTGAAGCCGGGAAACGCGATGATCACGCAGCGCAGACCCTGAAACGCGGCACGGGACTCGTTCCAGCATGAGCTGAATGGCGATCGACCCCGGCCTTTCCCCGCCGATCCGGCGCCTGTTACACTTTCCGACAATTATGGCTGCCGCCCGGCACATCCGCGTGACATCCGCCCCTTAGACCCGCTCCATCATCCACGGGACGGGCCATCGTTCATGCCGCGCTTCTTCATCGCACTGGCGTCCATCGCCATCACCGCCGCGCCGCTCTGGACGATGCATTCGGCCCCGCCCCGCCCCATCGCGCAGGCGCCCGGCATCATCGGCCTGGACAAGCCCATCTTCCTGGGACGGATGACGGTCACAGCCTCGCCGCTGCCGGACGACAGGCTGTGACGTGACGGGGGAGAGGATCGCGCATCCTTCCGCAACCACCCTTTCTCCTTCCGCACTTGCGTTTCCCGCCGGCCGCTCCACCTTGGGCGCGTGGCCGATTCTGACATCCCTCCCCTCGCCGTGCCCCCGCTGACGCTGCTCGACGGCGCGGCGCTGTTCCTCGATTTCGACGGGACGCTGGTGCCGCTCGCCGATGTGCCGGATGCCGTGCATGTCGATGCGGACCTACACGCCATGCTGGAACGGCTGCGCGATGCGCTGGCGGGGCGGCTCGCCATCGTCAGCGGCCGGTCGGTGGAAACCCTGCGCGGCAGCTTCGGGCTGGGCGGCTTCCTGCTGTCCGGGTCGCATGGGCTGGAGATGGTGCGGGCAGATGGCAGCATCGCCGCGCCGGAACGGCTGCCGGGCGTGGATGTGGCGCAGGCGGCGCTGGATCGCTTCGCCGCCGGCAGGCCGGGCGTCATCGTGGAGCGCAAGACGCTGAGCGTCGGCCTGCATTACCGCCGCGCGCCGCAATGGGCAGAGGATGCGGCGGTGATCGTGACGGCGCTGGCGCAGGATACCGGCCTGATGATCCAGCCCGGCAAGATGGCGCTGGAACTGCGGCCGGGCGGTGTCGACAAGGGCAGCGCGCTGATGCTGATGATGGATGACAGCCCCATGGCCGGCGGCACGCCGCTGTTCATCGGCGACGACGTGACCGACGAACAGGGCTTCCGCGCCGCCGCCGCCCTGGGCGGCCATGGCATCCTGGTCGGGCCGGCGCGCGACACTCATGCGGTCTGGCGATTGGAACAGGTTGCCGCTGTCAGGCATTACCTCTCCAGCTATGCTGCTACCGCGAAAGGAGGAGCATCAACGCCCTGAAAATGGGGACAAGCACGGATCGGAGATATTTTGAATAGGCGCGACCTCGACCTGTGGCCGATCGGCAATTGCCAGGCATCGGCACTGATCGACAGGGCAGGACGAATGATCTGGGCCTGCGTTCCCAGGGTGGATGGCGATCCCGTCTTTTCCGCACTGCTCGACACCGATGCATGGGACAGCCCGGACGCGCGCGGCTTCTGGGCGATAGAGCTGGAAAACTGCGCCACGGTCGAACAGGCCTATGTGCGCAACACCCCGATCCTGCGGACCCGGCAGACGGACCGGGACGGCAACGCCATCGAGACTTACGACTTCTGCCCCCGATACATGCAACGCGGGCGGATGTATCGCCCGGTCGCCTTCGCCCGCGTGGTGCGCCCCGTCCATGGCAGCCCGCGCATCCGCGTGCGCCTGCGCCCGACGACGAGCTGGAACGCGGAGCGGGTGCCGATCAGCTATGGCTCCAACCATGTCCGCATGCAGCTGAGCTACATGGCCATGCGCCTCTCCACCGACGCGCCCATCGGCCTGATCGCGCAGGAGAGCTTCTTCCGGCTGGAGCAGGACGCGCATTTCTTCCTGGGGCCCGATGAGAGTTTCTCCGACGCGCTGCGCCCCATGGTCGAGCGGATGCTGGACGACACCCAGGCGCAATGGCAGCATTGGGTGCGCGGCCTGGCAACGCCCCCCGAATGGCAGGAGGCGGTGATCCGCGCCGCCATCACCCTGAAACTCTGCCAGCATGAGGAAACCGGCGCGATCGTCGCGGCGCTGACCACCAGCATCCCCGAACATGCCGATAGCGGGCGAAACTGGGACTATCGCTTCTGCTGGATTCGCGACGCCTATTATACGGTGCAGGCGCTGAACCGGCTGGGGGCGCTGGACGTGCTGGAAGCCTATCTCGCCTATCTGCGCAACATCGTGGACGGCGCCAGGGGCGGGCATATCCAGCCGCTCTATGATGTGCGGGGCAATGCCCGGCTGGAGGAATGGGAGGCAGGCAACCTGCCGGGCTATCGCGGCATGGGGCCGGTGCGGGTCGGCAATGCCGCCTATGCGCAGGTGCAGCACGACGCCTATGGCCAGATCGTGCTCTCCTCCGTGCAGGCGTTCATCGACGAGCGGTTGTTGCGCAAGGCGGGCAAGGCGGATTTCGAATCGCTGGAGGACGTGGGCGAGCGGGCATGGGCGGTGTACGACCGGCCCGACGCGGGGCTTTGGGAGCTGCGCACCCGCGCCCATGTCCACAGCTACAGCGCGGTCATGTGCTGGGCGGCGTGCGACCGGCTGGCCCATGCCGCCGCCGCGCTGGACCTGGCCGATCGCGAGGCGCACTGGGCCGGGCGCGCGACGCTGATGCGCGACATCATCCTGCAGGCGGCATGGCGGGAGGAGAGCAACGCCATCTCCGCCACGTTCGAGGAGGATGCGCGCGACGCCTCCCTGCTGCAACTGCTCGACCTGCGCTTCGTCACCGCCGACGATCCGCGCTTCGCCGGCACGCTGGCCGCGCTGGAGGCGGACCTGCGACGCGGCGACGACATGCTGCGTTACAGCGCGCCCGATGATTTCGGCGCCCCCGTCACCGCCTTCAACGTCTGCACTTTCTGGCTGATCGAGGCGCTGCATCGCACGGGACGGACGGAAGAAGCCCGCCGCCTGTTCGAAACCATGCTGGCGCGGCGCACCGCCGCCGGGCTGCTTTCCGAGGATATCGATCCGCTGACGGGAGAATTATGGGGCAATTATCCGCAAACCTATGCGCTCGTCGGCATCATCAACTGCGCCATGCTGCTCAGCAAGCCATGGAGCGAATGCCGATGAGCCGCCTCATCATCATCTCCAACCGGGTCAAGCGCCCCGGCTCGGGCGCCGAGCAGGGCGGCCTTGCGATCGCGCTGGCGGCGGCATTGCGCGAAAGCCGGGGCATCTGGTTCGGCTGGTCGGGCGAGACGACGGAGCAGTTCACCGGCCAGATCGCCTTCAACGAGGATGACGGCGTGAAGACCGCGACCATCGACCTGGAAGCGCAGGATATCGACGAATATTATAATGGCTATGCGAACAAGACGCTGTGGCCGCTGTTCCATTTCCGCATCGACCTGGCCGAATATGAACGCGATTTCGAGGGCGGCTATAACCGGGTGAACGAGCGCTTCGCCGAAACCGCAAGCCCGCTGATCGAGCCCGAAGACACGCTCTGGGTGCATGACTATCACCTGATCCCGCTGGGCCAGATGCTGCGCGCCCGCGGGCACCGGAACCGCATGGGCTTTTTCCTCCACATCCCCTGGCCGCCCACCCGCCTGCTGGTGTCGCTGCCCCATCATATCGAATTGGTGGAATCGCTGTTCGCCTATGACGTGGTGGGCTTCCACACCGAGGAGTGGCTGGAATCCTTCCGCCATTATGTCGAAAAGGAAATGGGCGGCACGGTGCAGGGCGACCTCGTCACCCTGGGAGACCGCACCATCCAGGCGGTCGCCTGCCCGATCGGCATCGACGCGAAGGAATTCGTGGCGGCGAGCACCAGCCCGGCGGCGCTGGAGATGCAGGGCCGGGTCGATGACTCGCTGCAGAAACGGGCGATGATCGTGGGCGTCGACCGGCTGGACTATTCCAAGGGGCTGGAGGAGCGCTTCAACGGCTATGCCCGCTTCCTGAAGGACAATCCCGACATGCACCGCAAGGTGGTGCTGACCCAGATCGCGCCGCCCTCACGCGGGGAGGTGGAGAGCTACCAGCAGATCCGCGCGACGCTGGATGCGCTGGCGGGGCGGATCAACGGCGAATATAGCGATGTCGACTGGACACCCATTCGCTACGTCAACCAGGGCTATCCGCGCGACCAGCTGGCCGGCATCTATCGCGCCGCGCGCATCGGGCTGGTGACGCCGCTGCGCGACGGGATGAACCTGGTCGCCAAGGAATATGTCGCGGCGCAGGACCCGCAAGACCCCGGCGTGCTCATCCTCTCGCGCTTTGCCGGCGCGGCGCTGCAGCTCAAGGACGCATTGCTCGTCAACCCCTACAGCCCCGAGGAGATGTCGGATGCGATCCAGCGCGCGCTCGCCATGCCGCTGGACGAACGCAAGCGGCGCTGGCGCGCGATGATGGACTGCGTGATGCAGCAGGACGTGGTCTGGTGGCGGACCTGCTTTACCGGCCGGCTCCAGCCGCAGCAGACAGAGGCAGCGGAACCGGCGACGGCAGAATAGTTCCAGGTTGGAACAAGTTGTCGTGTTGGTTAATCACTCGATAGGCATTTTTTGTAAGAATGGACCATGGTTGCCGCTCGGTCCTTTATCATGCGCAATGCCGCGATGTGGCTTCAGGTCGCGTGCATTTGTGCGGCATTTGCCGTGATGGCCTTCATGCCCCCGCGTACGGGCCGCATGATGCTGTTGCCGCTGGGCATGCGCAGCCATGGAGAGATGCTGTCCCTTGCGATCGCCAGGGGGGCCTCGCCGGTCGGATATGGACCGGCTGCCGGCTCGCTGGTGGTGGAGGGCGCGCGCGACCGGCTGGTCCTTGCCATGCTGGCGCACGGCATCGTCACGATCGCCGCGCCGGCGGCAGGATGCGGCGCAAGGCCGACGGGAGGGGGACGGAGAACATGAACGAACTGGAGCAATTGCGCAGGCGTGGCATCACCCTGCTCGCCGCTGGCGGCTGGGTCGCGGTGCTGGCATTGCTGATCATCGGCATCAACACGGGATCGCCCGATCTGGGTGCCGTCCTCGCGCTCGCGGTGATCGCCAATATCGTGCCCACGGCGATGGCGCTGCGCCATCGCCACGACGACGCCGCGCGACTGACCGTCGGCACGCTGGCGGCCATCCACCCGGCGCTGGGCGTCTATCTGCTTGCCGGCCATCAATGGCAGACGGACGGGCATATGTATTTCTTCGTCACGCTGGCGGCGCTGACGGTGCTGTGCGACTGGAAGCCGATTGCGCTCGCCTCGGTGCTGATCGCGCTGCACCATCTGCTGCTGGAATTCATCGCGCCATCCTGGGTTTTCGTATCGGTCAGCAATCTGGCGCGGGTGGCGATCCATGCGATTGCCGTGCTCCTTCAGTTCGCCGCGCTGGGCTATGTGACCGTCCAGCTGCGCGCGCTGATGATCCGGCAGGGCGAGGCGCGCGCGCAAAGCGAGACACTGGCCGCCGAGGCCATAGAGCAGCGGCGCGAGGTCGAGGCGGCCATGCAGCTGGTGCGCGACGCGCAACGGCGCGAGACCGAGGAACGCGGCAGGCGCGAAGCCACGGAACGTCAGGCAAGCGCATCGCGGCGCGACGACATGCTGGCGCTGGCGCAGGCCTTCCACGCCTCCGTGGCCGAAGTGGTGCAGTCCATCGGCACGGCGTCCGAAGCCCTTGAGCAATCGGCCGTCTCCCTGAACAGCATCGCCCACAAGACCAGCCATGAGGCGACCGAAACCGCCGCCCATGCGCAGCAGTCCTCCCATGCCGCCGACATTCTGGCGGGTCGCATCCAGGACCTGTCGGAATCGATCAGCGCCATCGCCGCCAGCGCGGAACAACAGGCGACGCTTTCGAGCAACGCCCATATGCTCTCGACATCGGGGCATGACATGGTGCGTGCGCTGGCACGGCGGACGGGCACGATCATGGACTTTGCCGATTCGATCCATGAGATCGCCGCGCGCACCAACCTGCTTGCGCTCAACGCCACCATAGAGGCCGCGCGCGCAGGCGATGTCGGACTGGGCTTTGCCGTGGTCGCCGGCGAAGTGAAGCAGCTGGCGGGCCAGACCGCCAATGCCACGGGCGAGATCCGGCTGCTGTCCGATTCCGTTCAGACGGGCGCGGATGGCGCCGACAACAAGCTGAACCACATCACCCAGATCATGGGCGAGCTGGACGATTCGGCCAAGGCGATCCGCGCGACGGTGGAGCTGCAGCGCGAGACCGCAATGGTCATCGAGCATACCGCGCGCGAAACGGCGATGGGCGCGACCCGCATCGCCACCCAGATCGAGTCGGTCGTTTCCATGGCCAGCGTCACCGAGACGCTGTCCGGAAAGGTCTCCGGCGCCGCCACCGGCCTTGCCCACAGCGCCCGCGCGCTACAGCAGGCATCGGACGATTTCGTCAGCCGCGTGCATGCCGCCTGATGGCGTTCATCCCCCTGGCGGCCCGCCACTATTTGCACCCGAACCCGCTTTCGTCTATGGGCGCGAACACCAGCCCCGGCATCGCTGATCCCCAAGAGATTCGCGTCGCCGGGGCGCCGTTTTTTGTCCAGTCAGGAACATGCCCATGGCACGTCGCCGCCAGATTTACGAAGGCAAGGCCAAAATCCTTTACGAAGGCCCCGAGCCCGGCACGCTGATCCAGTATTTCAAGGATGACGCGACCGCTTTCAACGCCCAGAAAAAGGGTACGATCAACGGCAAGGGCGTTCTGAACAATCGCATTTCCGAGCATATCTTCACGCTGCTCGGCAATATCGGCGTGCCCACCCACTTCATCCGCCGCCTGAACATGCGCGAGCAGCTGATCCGCCAGGTGGAGATCGTGCCGATCGAAGTGATCGTGCGTAATGTCGCGGCCGGATCGCTCAGCAAGAAGCTGGGCATCGAGGAAGGCACGCAGCTGCCCCGCACGCTGATCGAATATTGCTACAAGGACGATGCGCTGGGCGACCCGCTGGTTTCCGAAGAGCATATCGCCTGCTTCGGCTGGGCCAGCCAGGACGAGATGCACGACATCGCCGACATGGCGATCCGCGTGAACGACTTCATGAGCGGTCTTTTTGCCGGCATCGGCATCCGCCTGGTCGATTTCAAGCTGGAATTCGGCCGCGTGTGGGAGGGCGACTTCAGCCGCGTCATCCTGGCCGACGAGATCAGCCCGGACGGCTGCCGCCTGTGGGACATGGCGACCGGCGAAAAGCTGGACAAGGACCGTTTCCGCCGCGACCTGGGCGGCGAAGTGGAAGCCTATCAGGAAGTCGCCCGCCGCCTTGGCCTGATGCCGGAGGGCACGGACACGACCGTGCTGGACCTCGACACGCATCGCAAGAAGCGCGGCAGCTGAGACAGCGCGGGCGCGCCCTCTGTTGATGGCGCGATGGCTTGAGACCGGCGCGCGCTGAACAGGCTTCAGCCGCGCCCGCGATAGCCGACCACGGCGCCCATCACGAAGGTCGCGAGCAGCGCAAGCTGGATGCGGCCATGCGGGTCGTCATAGCCGATGATCTGCCCGCCCCAGGCGAGCAGCGCGATATAGGCCGCCAGTACGAGTGCGGACATAGCCTTGCCCCCATCCTCTCCGATCCGGAGGCTATCATGGGTGGCTTTAAGGCTTTGCTAATGGCCGGGGGCGGGTCGCCCGCCCGCCATCGCGCGAAAAAACTGGCAAAGGACGCGCGCAGCCGCTTCATCTTGCGGCAGAGTTCGGCTAGGGGGTGCGCGCAGTCGCACCATGTTGACATGCGATCGTCCGGTCGCGGGGCATTTTCCCCACGGCCGACATCGCACCAGGGAGATCCGATCCGATGAAAGCCCGCATCTTCGTTACGCTCAAGGGCGGCGTGCTGGACCCGCAGGGCCGCGCCATCCACCATGCGCTGGAGGGGCTGGGCTTTGGCGGCGTCAACGACGTGCGCGCCGGCAAGCTGATCGAGCTGGACCTGGCCGATGGCACCAGCGATGAAGACATCGACGCGATGTGCCGCAAGCTGCTGGCCAACACCGTCATCGAAAACTACCGGATCGAAAAGGTCGCCTGAGCCATGAAAAGCGCGGTCATCGTCTTCCCCGGCTCCAATTGCGACCGCGACCTTGCCGTCGCCTTCGAAACGGTTTCGGGCCGCGCGCCCACGATGGTCTGGCACCGCGACACCGAACTGCCCGACGATATCGACCTGATCGGCGTGCCGGGCGGCTTTTCCTATGGCGACTATCTGCGCTCCGGCGCGATGGCGGCCCGCTCGCCGGTGATGCAGGCGGTGGCGAAGGCGGCCGAGCGCGGCGCCTATGTACTGGGCATCTGCAACGGCTTCCAGGTGCTGACCGAAAGCGGCCTGCTGCCCGGCGCGCTGCTGCGCAATGCCGGCGGCCATTTCGTCTGCCGCGACGTCGCGCTGAGCGTGGAGAACAGCCAGACCGCCTTCACCAGCCGCTATGACGCGGGCGAGGCGATCAGCTTCCCCGTCGCCCATCATGACGGCAATTATTTCGCCGACACGCAAACGCTGGACCGGCTGGAAGGCGAAGGCCGCGTGGCGCTGCGCTATGCCGAAAGCGTCAACGGCTCCGCGCGGGACATTGCCGGCATCCTCAACGAGGCCGGCAATGTGCTGGGCATGATGCCCCACCCCGAACGCGTGATCGAGCCCGCCCACGGCGGCACCGATGGCCGCCGCCTGTTCGAAGGACTGGTGGAGGGCTTGCTCGCGCGGGCTTGAGGGTGGCGACGCCTCTCAGCGCGTAGCGTGCGGGAGGACGGCTGGTTGCGGCCAAAGTCGGACATTTCTTTTTTGTCATCCTGAACTTGTTTCAGGATCTATCTCACCTTCTCAACCACCGTCTGTTGGGAAAAATGGATGCTGAAACAAGTTCAGCATGACGGGTGGAAGGGAAGTGGCCTCCCCACCCAACTTCGTCATTCCCGCGCAGGCGGGAATCCATCTCTCATCGGAAGGCACTGGATGTCATGTCAGGAGAGGGTCCCCGCCTGCGCGAAGATGACAATATGGGATGGATGGCGACGCACCGCCCACCCATCAGCCTCCCCTCAAGCCTCCGCTTCCACCTCAACTTCGCCCCCGCGCCGTTCCGTCCACCAGCGCCGGGCGCGCAGGAAGGCGAAGACCAGGGTGGGCATCGCCATGGTGTTGAGGATGTCGTGTTGCGAGGCGGGCCAGTTGCTTTCGATGCTGCCGGCCGGCTGGTTGAGGTCGATGAACTCGTTGATGAGTTCCGCCGCCAGCAGCAGCGCCCAGGGCAGCGGATTGTCGAGCGCGCGGCGGGTCGCGACGGCAGCGGCCAGCCAGCCGATGATGCCGACATGCACGTGCAGCGCATCGGGCGACAGGTTGAGCCAGGCTTCGACCGCCCTCTTCGTGCCGCCCCAGATGACCGCGACTTTCTCAAAATGCAGCGCCATCACAGCCTCGTGCGGAACGGCGTGAAATCGGTGCCCTTGTCGAAGATGTCGATCCCTTCGCGGCGCTTGAGGCTGTTCACCACCAGATAAGTGACGGGCGTCAGCACCGCTTCCCAGCCGACCTTGAGCGCCCAGTTGGTGACCATCACGGTCAGCACCTGATCCCTGCTCCAGATGCCCAGGAAGGCGAGCGGATAGAACAGGATGCTGTCCACCCCCTGCCCCACGATGGTCGACCCGATGGTCCGCATCCACAAATGCCTGCCCTGCGTCAGCAGCTTCATGCGGGCGAGGACGAAGCTGTTGGCGAATTCCCCCGCCCAGAAGGCGGTGAGCGAAGCAAAGACGATGCGCCAGGTGTTGCCGAACACCGATTCATAGGCCGCCTGCCCGCTCCAGCCGGGCGCAGGCGGCAGGGCGACGACGACATAGCTCATCAGCGCCATGAACAGCATCGCGCCAAAGCCCGCCCAGACGCAGCGGCGCGCGCGGGCATAGCCATAGACCTCCGTCAGCACGTCGCCCAGCACATAGCCCAGCGGGAAGAACAGGATGCCCGCGCCGAAGGTGAAACCGCCCAGCATGGAGAGCTTGGCCGCGCCGATGAGGTTCGACAGCAGCAGGATGGCCACGAAGGCCGCCATCATGAAATCGAAATAGCGCAGCGGCCGGTTGCCCAGCGCGACCGCGTCGAGCCGGTGGGGGGCATGTGCGCCCGGCGCATCCTGCGCGCTCATATCTTCTCGCAATTGCACAACGGCCTGCATATCGCAGTCATGCGTCATTGCAATGGCATTGCAATGCCTTTGCATCGGCGCAGATGGACATCCCGGCCCGCACGCACGCATTTGCAAGCCGCCGCGCGCGCCGCTATGGGCGACCTGCGGCATGTGGCCCCGTAGCTCAACTGGATAGAGCACCCGCCTTCTAAGCGGGATGTTGCGTGTTCGAGTCACGCCGGGGTCACCATCGCGCCTACCCGCAGGACCATCGCTGGACGCGCCGAAACAGGGTGGAGGCGCGATCGCGCGCGATCCCTGCATAGGGGCCGGCACGAGGTTGACCGGCACCGCAATCGGCGGGACGAGCGACCTGGTCCGGGCACAAGAAACAAATTGGGTCGTCGGCGCCCCGGGCTTTCGACGGGCCGCATGTTCCGGGCCGTCAGGTGGGTCCACCCGACGGGAACATACTCCGCGCCGCGATCGGGTTCCCGCGCTTTTCCCTAAGCCGGGCCGTCTCCAAGGGGCCTCCCGAGCCTTTCGAGCAGCCGCTCGGCCACAGATCGGCGGATCGGGTGGCCATCGCGGATCTTCACCCAGGTGTTCATGCTGATCCCGAATGTCGCCATGATGCATTCGGGCGTCTGCGCGCGCAGCATGATGCGCATGTCGTCCACCACCGATTCCGGGATGATCCGCATATTGGCCATGGGGGCCGTGCGGGCCAGGTGCGATGCGGGTGCGATAGTCTCCACGGTCGTTCCTCCGGGCATTGCGTTCAGCGATATCCTGCAACGGCCAGGATCGTGATGAGATCCAGCGTACGAACCCGCACCGCCGGCACGCGCGCCACGCCGATCCATTCGTCGAGCGAGTGGCCCCGGCCGCCCTCCGCGGCACGCGCGATCGTGATCGCGGGAATGCCCAGGCTCATCGCAACGTTCGAATCCGTCGAGCCCGCGCCATATTCGGGCGCGATGCCGGCCGCCATATAGGCGGCCGCGGCGAAGCGGACGATGTCGCTGTCCTTCGCCGTCGCGCCCGCCGGCCGGTCTCCGACCAGCTTGAGGTCCGCCTTCACCGGCCCTTCCTTCGTGGACCGCGCGGCATTCTCGACATCGACGGCATCGCGCACGCCGGCCAGGAAGCCGCGTTCGACCTGCGCCAATGCCTCCGCGCTTTCCGAACGCATGTCGACTTCCAGCCACACGTCGCGCGGAATGGCGTTCACCGAGGTGCCACCGCCGACCACGCTGGCGCTGTACGTGGTCTTCGGGCTGGCGGGCACGGGAATCTTGTAGAGATTGACCACCGACTGGGCGAGTGCGGACAGCGGATTGACCAGCCCGAACGCACCAAAGCTGTGCCCGCCGGGGCCGGTGAAGCTGACCCGGTAGCGCTTGGACCCCACGCCGCCGATCGTGAATTCGGCCGAGGACGTGCCGTCGATCGAGAAGAAGGCGCCGATCCTGCCGGCATATCTGCTTTTGGTGAACAGATAGCGGACCCCGCGCAGGTCGCCCAGCCCCTCCTCCCCCACGGTGCCGACGAACAGGATATCGTCGGGCGTGCGGATGCCCGCCTTCTCCATCGCCCCGATCAGGCTGAGCTGGGTGGCAAGGCCGGCGCTGTCGTCGCCCACGCCGGGCGCGAACAGCCTGTCGCCCTCGCGCCGCACCTTGATGGGCGTGCCCTCGGGGAAGACCGTGTCCATATGGGCCGAGACGACCACCAGCTTGCCGCTGCCGCCGCCCGCGCCCTTGCGTAGCCCGGTCACATTGCCTTCCGCGTCGATCACGACATCGGCCAGCCCCGCGGCGCGGAACCGATCGGCATAGGCGCTGGCACGCGCCGATTCCTTGAACGGCGGCGACGGGATTTCGGCCAGCGCGACGATGTCGGCGACCCATTGGTCATGGGTACGATCGATCTCGGCGATCGCCGCCTTGACCTGCGGCCGGGCAGCGATCGCCCGCACCACCCGGGCATGATCGGTCGCGGCGGCGGCGGGGGCCGCCGCCGCGCTTGCGGGCGCAAGAGCGGAAAGCGCGGCGGCGCAGGCCAGGAGCGGCGGCATCTTCATGATCGACCGGCCCCGCTCAGTCGCCGTGCGCCAGCGCGATGACGATGGCCAGCCCCACCTGCATGCCCCCCAGCGACGGTTCCTTGTCGAGCGGCAGCGATTCGTCCAGCGAGTGGCCGCGCGCCGGCGCGAAGCCGGAACCGAGCGTCACCGCCGGGATACCCATGCTCATCGGGATGTTCGAATCGGTCGATCCGATGCGGTATTTGGGCGTGACGCCGACCGCGTTCATCGCCGCCGTCGCCACCTGGACGATCTCGCTGTCGACCGGCGTCTGGCCCACCGGGCGATCGCCGATCAGCTTGGCTTCATAGCTGATCTCGCCCAATTTGGTGGAGCGCGCCGCATTTTCGGCCGCCACCGCCTTGGGCAGGATGTCCATCAGATAATCGACTTCGGCCTGGAGCGCTTCCTTGCTCTCCGAACGCATGTCGATCGTCATCGCCACGTCATGCGGGATCGAATTGACCGAGGTGCCGCCTTCGACAATGCCGACGTTGAACGTCGTCTTGGGGGCTTCGGGCACCTTCATCTGGCCGAACGCGACGATGGCGTTGCTCATCGCATAGGACGGGTTCACCATGCCGAACGCGCCATAGCTGTGCCCGCCCGGCCCGTGGAAGTTGACGCGATAGCGCTTCGATCCGACGCCGCCATTGGCGATTGCCCCGCGTCCGGTCTCGAACGAGATGAACTGCTTGATGCGGTCCTTATACTTGCTCTTGGTGAACAGGTAGCGCACGCCGCGCAAGTCGCCCGCGCCTTCCTCGCCGACATTGCCGACGAACAGGATGTCGTTCCTGGTCTTGACGCCGGCGCGGTCGAGCGCGCGGATGAAGGCGAGCAGCACCGCAAGGCTGCATGTGTCGTCACCGATGCCGGGCGCGGCAAGGCGATTGCCCTCGCGGCGCACCTTCACGTCGGTGCCCGGCGGGAAGACCGTATCGAGATGCGCGGCGATCACCAGCAGCGGGCCGCCGGGCGCGGTCCCCCTGCGCAGGCCGCTCGCATTGCCCTCGGCGTCGATCTCGACGTCGCTCAGCCCGGCTTCCTTCAGCATCGCGGCATAGGCCTTGGCGCGCTCGGCCTCGTGGAACGGCGGCGCGGGGATCTCGGTCAGGGTGATGACATCCTGGACGATCCGGTCCCAGTCGGACTCCAGGCTGGCCTTGGCCTTGGCGAAGGTCGGGCTCGCCATAAGCGTCTTGAGCCGCGCGACGGCCGCGGGAGACGCGGTCTGCGCCGAAGCCGGCGCCGCGCAGGCGATGACCGCAGCGGCGCTCGCCGCCACGATAAGCGGACGGGTGAACATTGATCTTATCCTCTCTGGTGGAGATTGAGGGGGGCTGGCGGGCCGCATCGCGATGGACGCGGCCCGCCGCCGGGAGGTTTTTCAGAACTTGAACCGCACGCCGCCGGCAAAGGTACGGCCGATGATGTCGTATGTGCCCTGGTTGCCGGTGGTGGTGAGGATATAGGCGAACGGATTGCCGTTCTGGATGTTGTTGGTGATGTTGCGCACCGTCGCGAACAACTGCACATGGCGGCCGTCGCCATAGTCCTTGAGCGTATACTGGATCGAGGTGCTCAGCAGGAATTGCGGGGCGATGTCGTTGGTGCCGTCCAACCGGGCGACCAGATAGGTGCCCGCCGGGTCGCGATCGTTGGTATAGTGGCCGCCACCGATATAGCGCCCTTCCAGATAGATGCCGAACGGCCCCTGATCATAGTTGAGCGTGGCGTTGAAGCGCCAGCTCGGGTTGGTGCTCTCACCCGCGCTGTCGGAGACGCGGCCATTATAGACCTGCTCATATTTGGCGAGATAGGTGGCCAGCAAGCGGGCGCTGAACCTGCCGTCGAGCACGCCGAACCAATTGTCGACATTGCTGGTGTAGCTGGCCTCGAAATCCACGCCGCGCACGTCGAGCGTGCCCTGGTTGATATATTGGCGCAGGATCTGGCTGATACGTTCATTGTCGCCGGCATAGCCGCCGCCGCGCGTGATCAGGTCGCAATAGGTCTGGATATGGTTGGTGTAGCAGCCATCGAGCACGTCGGAGACCGCCGGCAGGCCGATCGAGTCCTTCAGCTTGATGCTGTAATAGTCGATCGAGGCATTGAAGCCGCGCGCCAGGTTGAGCACGATGCCGGCGGTCCAGGTGTCGCCGATCTCGGGCTTCAGGTCGCGATTGCCCTGCTGGGGCGAGAGCGCGGCATATTGGATGTTGCCGAGCAACGGATCGATCACCGAGGTGGACTGGGTGATGGACGAGGCGAACAGCTCGCCCAGCGCAGGCGCGCGGATATCACGCGAGCGCGTGGCCCGCAGCCGCAGGAAATCGTTGACTTCCCAGGTCGCGCCCAGCTTCCAGCTCGTCACGCCGCCGCTGGTGCTGTAGTCGGTGTAGCGCACCGCACCGTTCAGATCGAGATTCTTGACGAACGGCACGTCCTTGAGCAGCGGCACCAGGACTTCGCCATAGATTTCCTTGACGTTGACATTGCCCGACAGCGCCTTGGGATTGTGGATGTTCCAGCCCGTGGTCGCCGAGATCGGATCGACGGTCTGGGCGACCGATTCCTCGCGCCATTCCACGCCCGCCGCGACCGAAACCTCACCCGCCCAGAGCGAGAAGGGGGTGCCGCTGATGTCGGCCGCGGCCGATTTCTGCTTGAACACCGCATCCTGCCACGACGTGCCGGTCACATAGTTGATCGCCTCCTGGCTGGGCGCGCCTTCGCCGAACAGGTTGATCGGCACGCAGCCATTGCCCGCCGCGGTGAGGGTGGAACGGCAGACGATCTGGCCGTTCGCGGGATTGACCACCGCGTCGAGCGCCTGGCGCCAGTTGGCGTTCAGGCGGTTGCCGCGCACATCCTCGCGATAATCATTCTGGCCCATCTGGAAATAGGCGCTCCACTTCCAGTCGGTCAGCACCTTGCCCTCGGCGCCGATCAGGTAGCGCTGGGTCTGGTTGACGTTGAGCGGACGGTTGTAGGAAACGTCGCGGCTGATCCGCCCCAGATTGAGCGAGGCCAGGCCGTTCGCCTTCATCGTATCCTTGATGCTCTGCGGCAGGAAGGCGTTGTCCGCGTTGATCTTGATCGTGCCGAGATCATAGGGAAGCGACAGGTAGAAATCGGTGCGGCTGCGCGCATAGCTCGCCTCGCCGAACAGCGTGAACGCGTCGGAGACATCGTAGCTGGCGCGGGCAAAGACGTTCACCCGGTTGAGCGGCACCTGGAGCTGGCCGAGCTGGTTCGACGTGACCGTGCCGATCGGGCTGCCGCCGACCATATATTGCGAGCCGACCAGCGTGCCGTAGTTGAACGGCGCCGGCACGCCGCCGGGCAGGAACTGCGTGCCCTTCAGGATGGTGCTGGCCGCGCCGCCGGTGGTGGTGCTGCCCGTGATCAGGCCGCCCAGCGTGGCGGTGGAGACGTTGACATTGTCGGCCAGGTAACTGCGCGGCTGGCCATTGCCGAGCACATAATTGGGATTGGCGATGACGTTCCACTTCGAGCTGGCCAGGATCGGGCGGCTGGAGCCCGGCCCGATGCCGTTGCCGTCCTCCCACTCGCCCGCGATCACGAAATTGCCGCGGTCGTCGGCGAAATTGGTGCCCCAGGAAAGCGCGGCCCGATATTTCTTGCCGTCGCCATAATTGGAGATGCCATATTGGGCCGACCCTTCCAGGCCCGTCATCTTCTTCTTGAAGATCAGGTTGACCACGCCCGCGATCGCATCCGACCCCCAGGCGGCCGAGGCGCCGCCGGTGACGACTTCGGCGCGCTCGATCAGCACGGTCGGGATGACGTTGAGGTCGACGCGGCCCTGCACCGTGGCGGGGACGAAGCGATGCCCGTCCACCAGCACCAGCGTGCGGACCTCGCCCAGGTTGCGCAGGTCGACCAGGTTGGCGCCGCTGTTGAGCGAGGTGTGGTTGGTCGAGGTGGGCGTGGTGCCCGCGCCGAAGGCGGGCATCGTGTTGAGCACGTCGGCGACGTTGGTCGCGGCCTGCTTCTGGAAATCCTCGACGCCGACCACGGTGGTGGGGGTCGGGGCGGTGAAGCCGCTGCGGGCGATGCGCGACGCGGTGACGACGATTTCGCCGCTTTCGGCCGGCGCGCTGTCGCCCACGCCAGTCTGGTCGCCTGCCGGAACGGCGGCGGCCGGCGCGACGGCCTGCGCATGGAGCGGCGAGGCCATGCCCAGGCCGATGGCAAAGGCCAGCGCCAGCATGCTGCCGCCGCGCAGCAGCCGGCAGTCGGATTCGATCGATCGACGAGACTTGGTCATTGACACACCCCCTTGTTATTCGCGACGCCTTCCAGCACCCGATCTGCATTCCTCTGGTTTTTTCTGTTCTGCCCGGAGCGCGATTCCGCTTTCGGGATGGGACAAGCTATGGTCGCCGACCTGTCATCAAGCTGTCGCTTTTCTGCAAATTACAGCGCGGTCGAATTCCAGACTATGACAGCTTGGTGACAGCTAGCTCCCGCACACATTGATGCATCATTGCCAAGACAGGGTCGCCTCCATGCTTCTGAGTACGTCCGGTATCCGCACCATCGCCATCGCGTCCGCCACCATTTTCGCGGCATCCACGGCAACCGCGCAGGAGACACCCTTCACCCCGGCCCCGCCGGCCGCCAGGCCGATCACCATCCATGCGGGCGAATTGATCGACGGCAAGGGCAAGGTGGTCCGTGACGTCACGGTGACGGTGCTCGGCACGAAGATCACCGCGATCGCGCCAGGCAAGCCGGCCGCGCCGACCTATGATTTCGCGAAGCTGACGGTCATGCCCGGCATGATCGACACCCATGTCCACATCACCGCGCATTTCAACGACGAAGGGCGCGCGACCGACAAGGGCGAAACCGGCGAGCAGAAGGGCCTGAAATGGGCCGAGAATGTCTATGTTACCCTGCTGAGCGGCTTCACCACCGTCCAGAGCATCGGCGCCGACGACGATCTCGTGCTGCGCAAGGCCATCGAGGGCGGCCGGCTGCCGGGGCCGCGGCTGCTGACCTCGGCCAAGCCGATCAACAATCCGAAGATGACCCCGGACGAGATCCGCGCCTTTGTCGATGCGACCAAGGCGAAGGGCGCCGACGTCGTGAAGATCTTCGCGTCGGCCAGCAGCCGCGACGGCGGCGCGCCGACCATGACCGATGCCCAGATGGAAGCCGCCTGCGGCGAAGCACGCAAGATCGGCATCCGCACCTGGGTCCACGCCCATGCCGCCGCCGCGGTGCGCCAGGCGATCAACGCCGGCTGCTACGCGATCACCCATGCCCGCTACATCACCCAGGCCGAACTCGACCTGGCCGCCGCGCGCGGCGTCTTCATCGAGCCGTCCTGGGGCGTGGTGCAGCAGAATTATCTCGCGCACCAAGCGAACTACGAAGGCATCGGCAATTACAGCAAGGAAGCCTTCGCGCAGATGCGTCGCTATCAGCCGAGCACGCCGGCGGTCTGGCGCATGATGCTGCAGACAAAGGGGCTCAAGCTTTTGGCGGGCGGCGACACCAATGCCGGTGGCGAAGGGCATAATGTCGAGGAGACGATCTGGCGCGTCGAACATGGCCAATCCGCGATGGACGGCATCACGACCACCACCTCGGCCGATGCGGCCGCGCTGGGCCTGGGCGACGTCACCGGATCGATCGCGCCGGGCATGGAAGCGGACATCATCGCGGTCGCCGGAGACCCGCTGAAGGACATCACCGCACTGCGCAACGTCGTCTTCGTGATGAAGAGTGGAAAAGTATACAAAAATGTGGCTCAATAGGCAGGCTCAGAATCGATGCGTTAACAGGGTTGGCGCCGGACGCTGAAACGATCTGCTGTAGGGACATGGGGAGCAGGGTGCCGCTGAACTGACCGGGGGGAGAAGGACAGTTGCGGTTCATGATTGTAGAGGACGATGCCAGTCTCGCACGGGGGATGGAGGCGTTGCTCGGCGCGGCCGGTTTCACGGTCGACATCTTCTCGACCGGCGAGGAAGCCATCGACATCGCCATGAGCGAGCCCTACAGCGCCATCATCCTCGATCTGGGCCTGCCCGACATGGATGGGCTGGAAGTGCTCCAGACCATGCGCCGCCGTGGCATCACCACCCCGATCATGATCCTCACTGCCCGCGATTCGCTTGCCGACCGGGTCGACGGGCTCGACAAGGGGTCCGACGACTATCTTTCCAAGCCCTTCCATCCGCGCGAGCTGGAATCGCGCGTGCGCGCGCTGGTCCGGCGCGGCCAGGGCACGCCGGACCCGGTGCTGAAGATCGGCAGGCTCGCCTTCAACCGGTCGAGCCGGACCGTCTATCTCGACGACATGGCGATCGACCTGCGCCGCCGTGAGCTGGCGGTGCTGGAGGTCTTGATGGGCCGCCCGGGCAAGATCGTCGCCAAGGAGCGCCTGTCGGCCGAGGTCTTCAACTTCAACGATGCGGTCGCCCCCAATGCGCTGGAAGTCTATGTCGGCCGGCTGCGGCGCAAGCTGATGCCGAACGGACCGGTGATCCGCACCGTGCGCGGGCTTGGCTATATGATCGACGCCACCTGAACGGCATGGCGCGAACGCGATCCGTGTCGCTGCGGGGCCGCCTGACGGGCGCGGTCATGGTCCCGCTCGCGGCACTGGTGCTGCTGTTCGGCGGCATCACCAGCTGGACGCTCCACACCAACTATTCGCGCACGTCGGATCGCGTGCTGGTGGGGTCGGTGCGCACGGTGAGCGTGGCACTCAATGCCGACGAGACGCTGCGGCCCAAATTGGTCCCGCTCGCCATCCACCTGCTCAAGCGCCGCGCGCGCGCCGTCACGGTGTTCAGCATCTATCATGGCAACACGCTGGTCGCGGGCATGCCCGCTCTGAAACCGCCGACCGACTACGACCTGAACGACCACATCGCCGACCGGCATCCGCCCGCGACCTTCCCGCAGCCCTTTCGCGACGTCCGGCTGGATCGTGGCTATGTCGACCCCAAGGATGCGCAGACGGTGGTGCAGGCGGCCTATCTGCGCGACGGCATGCTGAACGGCAAGGAGGTGCGGATCGCGACCGAGATCCGCAGGATACCGGGCGATCCGCACGCGATCGCGATCCAGGTCGCCGATTTCCGGGACGATCGCCGCGCCTATGAGCAGGGCTATTATCTCCAGGTGGCCGGCGGCGGCATCTTGATCCTGCTGATCGCCGTGCTGCTGTTCTGGTGGGCGATCAGCTGGGGCCTGGCGCCGTTCGCGGGGCTCACCGCGCAGGTCGAGGCCGCGCGCGAGGTCGCGCCGGTACATTTCCGCCTGATCCCGCCGCCCAATATGCTGCGCGAGGCGCTGCCGTTCGTCCAGGCGTTCAACGCGCTGATGGTGCGCGCCGAAAAGGCGACCGAATCGCTGCGCCAGTTCACGGCCAACGCATCGCATCAGATGCGCACCCCGCTGGCGATCGTGCGGGTGCATCTGGGCGTGCTCGAACGCTTCGGCGCCAATTCGCCCAAGGGGGAGGCGGCGCTGCGCGAGATTCCCGAAGCCGTCGCGTCGCTTGAGCGCCTGCTGCTGCAGCTCATCGCGCTGGCCCGCACGGAGGAACAGGCGATCGACCCGGAAATGGCATTCGACCTGGCGGAGACCGCCGCGACCGTGACCGGCGAGCGTGCGGCACTGATCGAGGACGACCGGCTCGACATGGCGTTCGAACGCGACGGCGCAGGGCCGATGATGGCGTTCGGCCACCCGGCGCTCGCGGCGGAGATGATCGGCAACCTGATCGACAATGCGATCCGCTACAATCGCCCCGGGGGTTCGGTGGTCGTTCGCTTGCGGCGCGACCGGGAAAGCGCGCGGGTGCAGATCGAGGACGACGGCCCGGGCATTCCGGAAACCGAGCGCGAGCGGGTCTGGGAGCGCTTCTATCGCCTCCACAACGATAATGGCCAGACGGGCAGCGGCCTGGGCCTGCCGATCGTCCGGGCGCTGGCCGAACGGATGGGCGCCAGCGTCTCGCTGAGCTGCGGCCGTGGCGGCCGGGGCCTGTGCGCGACCGTGGCGTTCAAGGCTGTCGCATAAGGCGGTGCATCGTCCGATTCTGACAGCTTCGTGACAGCCAGCCCCCATAGCCTGCGCCAAACGGACAGGAGCGACGCAATGGCGAAAATGCGAAAGTTGATGGTTGCGGGCGCGGCCTGCCTGGCCGCGAGCGCGGGCCTCGCGACGCCGACGGTCAGCCATAGCGCGGCGCAGAGCGCACGGGGCGAGATCGGCTATGCCGCCCATTGCGCGCGCTGCCACGGTGCCGCGATGGGCGGCGGCGGCGCGCCGACGCTGACCGGCGCCTTCTGGAGCACATGGAAAGGACGCTCGCTGGGCGAACTGCTGGGGCTGATCCAGGGTTCGATGCCCGCCGACGAACCGGCCAGCCTTGACGACAAGGCCTATGCCGACATTCTCGCCTATATGATGGAGAAGGGCGGCTATCCGGCCGGCGCTTCGGAATTGCCGGCATCGCCCAAGGCGCTCGAAACCGTGCAGATCGGCGCGCAACCATGATCCGCGCCGCCCTCACCCTTGCGCTCCTGCTGGCATCCACCGCCGCCATCGCCCGCCCCCGGGATGGCGAGTGGCCCGATTATGCCGGCGACAAGGCATCCACCCGCTATGCCCCGTTCGACCAGATCGACCGCGACAATGTGGCCTCGCTCCACATCGCCTGGCGCCGTCCGGGCATCGCGCCCGAACTCGCCGCCGCCGATCCGAGCGTGCGCACCACCGGCTATTTCAAATCGACGCCGCTGATGATCGGCAATCGCCTCTATGCGCAGGACAGCGCCGGGCTGATCGAGGCGTTCGATCCGGGCACCGGCGCGACGATCTGGGTGCAGGAGCAGTTCGCCGGCGACACGGTGCATGGCTCGGGCATGCGCGGCATCGCCTATGTCGAGGTGGCGGGAAAAGGCCGGCTGCTCGCGGTGCGCGATCACTGGCTCTATGCCATCGACCTGTCGGGCAGGATCATCCGCAGCTTCGGCGACAATGGCCGCGTCGACATGGTTCCCGGCATGGGGCCGCGCGCCACCGACTATAGCTGGGGCGGATCTCCCCAGGTGTGCGGCGACGTCGTCGCGCTCGGCGCCACCCAGACCGACGTGCCGGGATCGAAGGAGCAGCCCCCCGGCTATGTCCAGGCGTTCGACGTGAAGACGGGCAAGCCGCGCTGGCGCTTCAGCCCGATCCCCGCGAAGGACGATCCTGCGGCGAAGACCTGGGAGGACGGATCGGCCGCCTATACCGGCCAGGGCAATGTCTGGGCGCCGATGAGCGCGGACGAGGCGCTGGGGCTGATGTACCTGCCCACCGCCTCCCCCACCAACGACATGTATGGCGGCCATCGGCTGGGCGACAATCGCTATACCGATTCGGTGGTCGCGGTGCGCTGCGGCACCGGAAAGGTCGCCTGGCACCAGCAGATCATCCACCATGACCTGTGGGACATGGACCCCAATGCCGCGCCGATGCTGGTGGACGTGACCGTTGCGGGCAAGCACGTGCCCGCCGTGGTGCAGCTCACCAAGCGCGGATCGGCCTTCGTGTTCGACCGGCGCGACGGCACGCCGGTATGGCCGATCGAGGAACGGCCGGTGCCGGCCGCGACGA
Organism: Sphingobium aquiterrae; assembly: GCF_037154135.1. NCBI lineage: Bacteria > Pseudomonadati > Pseudomonadota > Alphaproteobacteria > Sphingomonadales > Sphingobiaceae > Sphingobium > Sphingobium aquiterrae. The sequence goes on along the minus strand of NZ_JBANFL010000004.1, from coordinate 145,799 downwards.
CGCCGGGCGAGCGCACCGCCCCCACCCAGCCCTTCCCGCTCAAGCCCGCGCCCTATGAGCCGCAGATGTCGGGTGGCGAGAATCTGATCGACTTCACCCCGGCGCTCCGCGCGGCGGCGCTCGACATCACCCGGGATTTCGTCACCGGGCCGATCTTCACGCCCCCGGCGGTCGAGGGCACAGACGGCAAGCGCGGCAGCATCCAGATGACGAACGGCGGATCGGGCTGGCCCGGCGGCGCCTTCGATCCGGAGACGGGCATGCTCTTCGTGCCCTCGTACAGCCGGGTGATGTGGATCACGATCGTGCCGGGCGATCCGGCCAGCACAGACCTGCGCTACATCAAGGGCCGCCGCAACCTGATCGAGGGGCCACAGGGGCTACCGCTCAGCAAGCCGCCCTATGGCCGCGTCACCGGCATCGACCTGAAGAGCGGCGACATCAAATGGGTCGCCGCCAATGCCGATGGCCCGCGGACCCATCCGGCGATCCGCGCGCTCGACCTGCCGCCGCTGGGCGTGCCGAGCCACGACATGCCGCTGGCGACAAGGTCGCTGTTCTTCCTGGGCCTGGCCGATCCGGTGACGATCCAGGGGCGCACCGCCGACGGCAAGATCCCGCTCCAGGCCTATTTCGACGACAGCCTGCGCGCGTTCGACAAGGCGACCGGCGAAGTGGTGGCGTCGATCAAGCTGCCCGCCGGCGCCACCGGTGCGCTGATGAGCTATATGTACAAGGGCAAGCAATATATCGTCGTGCCGGTGGGATCGATGAAGAAGCCCGCCGAGTTCATAGCGCTGGCGCTGCCATGAGGTGCTGGCTGGGCGCCGCGCTGCTGCTCGCCTGTCCCGCCGTGGCGCAGGCGCAGCAGGTGGCCAAGCCGCTGGACATCCAGCCGGTGCCGCACCGCCCGATCGCCGGCGGCTTCACCCTGGCGACCGCGGGCGACCTGATCTACCTGCGCGCGATGCTGCCCACCATCGCGGCGCAGGCCCCGGACATGCTGGCGCTGCTGCGCGACGCCGACCTGACGTTCGGGAATTTCGAGACCAACATCCTCGATCTGAGCCATTTCGCCGGATCGCCCCAGGCCGAATCCGGCGGGACATGGATGTTCGGCGCGCCCGGCGTGCCGGCGGACGTGCGCGCGATGGGCTTCGACCTGGTCGGCATGGCGAACAACCATGGCACCGATTGGGGCGTCGAGGGCATGCTGGAGACCACGCGCCGGCTTGACGAGGCCGGGATCGTCCATGCCGGCGCCGACCGCAACCTCTCCGCCGCGCGGGCACCGCGTTATCTCGACATGGCGAAGGGCCGCATCGGGCTGGTCGCCGCGACCACCAGCTTCACGCCGATGTCGCGCGCCGCCGATCCGATCGGCGAAGTGCCCGGCCGGCCCGGCGTCAACGCGCTCCGCACGTTGCGCACGACGCTGATCCCGGCCGAGCAGATCGAACCGCTGGCCCGGGTCGCGGCGGCTATCGGCGGCGGCGCGCGCCATGACGGCGCAACGGTCGAGCTGAGCGGCATCCGCTACCGCGCCAGCCCCGACGGCAAGCCGGGCCTTTCCTATGCGCTCAATCCAGCCGATCTCCAGGCCAATCTGCGCAGCATCCGCCAGGCGCACGAGAACGGCAATTTCACGATCTTCTCGCTGCACAATCACGAGCCCGGCAATCCCAGCCAGACGCCGGCCGACTTCGCCGGGCCGCTCGCCCATGCCGCGATCGATGCGGGCGCGGACGTCGTCGTCGGCCACGGGCCGCATCAGGTGCGCGGCATAGAAATCTACAAGGGGCGGCCGATCTTCTATTCGCTGGGCAACTTCGCGATGATGAACAACTCGCTCGATCAGATCCCGGCCGACATGTACGATCAATATGGCGTCGCGCCCGCCACCGACGTGACCGCCCCGGAACTCGTCTTCGCGCGCAATGCCCAGGCCTATGCCAACCCGCTGTTCCTGGAGAGCGTGATCGCCACCAGTCGCTTCGTCGACGGCGCCGTCGCGGAAATCCGCCTCTATCCGCTCGACCTGGGCAGCACCGAAAAGGGCGCCGGTCGCGGCGTGCCCCGGCTCGCGGACGCGCAGGTGGGGCGCCGGGTGCTGGAGCGGCTCCAGGCACTCTCGGCGCCGTTCGGAACCCGGATCATGATCGAAAAGGGCGTGGGCGTCATCCGCCCCTGACGCATCGGGCGGGCCGGCTCCTCCACGAAGCCGGCTCCGCGCCTCACTCGCTCACATTCTTGTAGACCTTGCCGCCCTTCATGACGAAGCGGACGCGCCACAGCGCGGTGATGTCCTTCAACGGGTCGCCGTCGACGGCGATGATGTCCGCCTCCATGCCCGGCGCAATCGCGCCGATCCGGTCGCCCAGGTCGATCGCTTTGGCGTCGATCGAGGTGGCGGCCATGATCGCCTTCATCGGGTCCTGGCCCTGCTGCACCCGCCAGACGATCTCGCGGGCATTGTCGCCCTCGGCGCCGGCATTGGTGTCCCCACCCGAAAGATAGGTGACGTTGGTCACTGTCAGGAAGCGGCGCCACTTGTCCTTGTTCTCCTGGACATTGCCTTCCATATATTTGAACGCGTCCTCGGTATAATTGCCCGTGCCGAGATATTTCGCCTTGTTGCGCATATAGTTGGGCTGGACCAGGCCGAAGGTCGGCTCGATATACAGGCCCTTCTCGCCCGCCAGCTTCAGCGTATCGAGCTGCGCGAGCTGGGCATGGGTGACGGTGGTGCAATGCCCGATCGCGGCGCGCACGGCGCTGTCGGCATGGGCATGGACCCAGGTCCGCAGCCCGAGCCGTTTCGCCTCGTCGCAGGCGACTGCGATCTGCTCGTCGGTCCAGGTCTGGCCGCCGCCGTCGCGGATGCTCTTCGTAACCATCAGCTTGATGAGGTCGGCGCCCTGTGCCTTGCGCAGGGCGATGGTCTGGCGGATGGCGTCCAGAGACAATTTGGGGTCGCGCAGCGGCTGGCCCGAGCTGAGCAGGCGCGGCCCCGGCAGCCGGCCATTGGCGATTGCCGCGCGCAGCGCGAAATCGTCGTTCGATCCGATGCTCTGGACGGTGGTGAAGCCTGCCATCAGCGTCAGATAGACATTTTCGGAGAATTTGAGCGCCTTCTGCTCGGGCGTCTCGCCCTCCTCGGTCGCGCGGTTCTCGTCGTTGAAATGCGTGGTGATGTGGACATGGGTGTCGATCAGCCCGGGCAGCACCGTCAGCCTGGCGAAGTCATAGGTCGGCGCGGACGCCGGCCTGCCCTTGCGCAGCGCGGTGATTTTTCCGTCGAGCACGGTGATCGTCATGTCGCGGCTCACCCCGCCCTTGCCGTCGATCAGTTCGCCGGCATGGATGGTGATCGGCACCGGCTTTTGCGGCGCGGGGGTGAACGGCGTCGCCGCGACCTGCGCTGTCGCGGGCAACGGCGCCAGCAGGAGCGCGGTGGCGCAGGCACTGGCGCAGGCACTGGCACAGGCGTTGGCGCGCAATCGTGCGGACGTGATCATGATATTCCCCCTTGTTGCATAGCGACCGGCTTCACGCGATCCGAGGCGGCGGCAATGATCTTGCAGAGCCGTTCGCGCCAGGCATCGTTCACCGGGAATATCGTGCCGAACATCGCCTGCTCCCCAAATCCATGAGAAAAGGGCTAGGCCGCAAAACTGTCTGCAACCTGTCACGAAAGCGGCATCCCGCGACAGCTTTGTGACAGGCGTGCGGCATAGCCCTTGACCGCATGCAAAGTTCGCCGATCATCCTGGCCCTGGGCATCGGCGCCGCCGCGATCACGCCGCTATGGGCGCAGACCGGCCCTGCGTCGCCCGCTGCCGCCGGAACCGAAGCTGCCGCCGAAGCCGGTGCCGAAGCCTTCCGCCGGCATTGCGCGGCCTGCCACGGCCCGGAAGGCGAAGGCGCGGCGGGGCCGCAACTGGTCCCGCTGCCGATCCCCGCCGCCGATGTCCGCGCGGTGGTGCGCGAAGGCAGCGGCCAGATGCCGCCGATCGCCCGCGAGCAATTGCCCGACGCCACGCTTGCCGCGGTGATCGGCTTCCTGGCGAAGCCGCGATGATGCGCCGCGCGCTGCCCTTGCTGCTGATGCTCTGCGGGAGCATCGCCCATGCCCGGCCGGACGACGATTGGCCCAGCTATGCCGGCGACGCCGCCGCCACGCGCCACACGACGCTGGGCGACATCGACGCGGCGAGCCTGCCCCGGCTCAGGCAGGCATGGAGCTGGCGCCATTTCGATGCCCCCGATCCGGCGGGCAAGACCGCGCCTGCCGCGTTCGAGACGACGCCGCTGATGCTCGACGGGCTGCTGTATGTCAGCACCCCCTATGGCAATGTCGCCGCGCTCGATCCCGTCACCGGCAAGGAGAAGTGGCGCTTCGACACGCATGGCGAGGCGCCGGGGCCGTGGCGCTCGGCGAGCGGGTTCAAGAATCGCGGCGTCGCGGCATGGCGGGATCGCGGCCGGCTCTTCATCTTCGTGGCGAGCCGCACCGGCCTGTATCGCCTGGACGCACGCACCGGCCGCCCGGTCGACCGGTTCGGCGATCATGGCCGGGTCGCGATCAACACCGGCCCCGGCTATCGGCCCGGCATCGCCGATCCGGCGAATCTCCAGCCCTCCTCGCCGCCGCTGGTAGTGGGGGATGTCGTGATCCTGGGCGGCGCGCTGCCCGACCGCCTGCTCAGCGATCCACCGCCGGAGGGCGCTGTCCAGGCGTTCGACGCGCGCACGGGCAAGCGGCGCTGGGTATTCCACATCGTCCCGCGATCGGCCGATGCGCCAGGCGCGGCAAGCTGGCGGGACGGCAGCTGGGCGCGCACCGGCCATGGCAATGTCTGGGCGCCGATGAGCGCCGACCTGAAGCGCGGCCTGGTCTATCTCCCCACCAGCACCACCACCAACGACTTCTACGGCGGCGCGCGCAAGGGCGACGGGTTGTTCGCCGAAGCGCTGGTCTGCCTGGACGCGCGCACCGGCAAGGTCCGCTGGCATTTCCAGACGGTGCATCACGGCGTCTGGGACTATGACAATCCCGCCGCGCCGAACCTGATGACGATCACCGTCGGCGGCCACCGCATCGACGCGGTCGCGCAGGTGAGCAAGCAGGGCTTCACCTATGTCTTCGACCGCGTCACCGGCACGCCGGTCTGGCCGATCGTCGAGCGCCCGGTGCCGACCGATACCGACATCCCCGGCGAGGCGCTGTCGCCCACCCAGCCCTTCCCCACCCTGCCGCCGCCGCTGATCGGCCAGGGCGTCGCGCTGGAGGACGCCAACGACCTGACGCCAGAGATCGCCGCCGCGGCGCGCGCGGCGATGAGCGCGTACCGGATCGGGCCGGTCTTCACGCCGCAGACCCTGCGCGGCACGCTGCAGCGCCCATCGGTGGGCGGCGGCGCCAATTGGGGCGGCGCGGCCTTCGACCCGGCGAGCGATACGCTCTATGTGCGCGTCAACGATGCGATCTCGCTGTCGCGCGTGGCGCGGGTGGCCGGCGACGATCCGACGATGCGCGCGGACTATGCCGCCACCGCGGGATCGCGCACCGTCACGCTGCCGGGCGGCATCCCGCTCACCCGGCCGCCTTATGCGATGCTCGTCGCGGTCGACATGGACCATGGCGCGATCCGCTGGCGCGCGCCGCTGGGCGAAGGCCGCGAATCGATCCGCAACCATCCCGCGCTGAAGGGCGTCGCGCTGCCCGCGCGGCTGGGCAACACCAACACCCTGGCCGGGCCGCTCTCCACCCCCGGCTTGGTCTTCATCGTCGCCGGCGACGGCTATCTCTATGCCTTCGACAAGGCGACCGGGGCGGAACGGTGGCGCGGCGCGCTGCCCTATCCCACCGGCGCCAGCCCGATGAGCTACCGCGGCGCCGACGGGCGCCAATATCTGGTCGTCGCGACCGGCAGCGGCACGGCCTCCGCCCTGATCGCCTTCGCACTCGAAAAAGGAACCCATGAATGAAGATGACCTGCCTGCGCGGCGCCCTCAGCCTGATCGCCCTTTCCGCCGCGCTGGACGCGACGCCCGCCGCCGCGCAGATGTCTGCCGCCGAACGCAAGATGATCGCGACGATCGACAGCGAGAGCGAACGCTCGATCGCGCTGCTCGAAAAGCTGGTGAACATCAACAGCGGCACGATGAACCCGGAAGGGGTCAGGCGAACGGCCGACGCGATCCAGCCCGAATTCGAGCAGCTGGGCTTCACCGTCCGCTGGGTGCCGATGGCCGAGGTCAAGCGCGCCGGCCATCTGATCGCCGAGCACAAGGGCAGCCCCAAGGGCAAGCGGCTGCTGCTGATCGGCCATCTCGACACGGTGTTCGAGCCGTCTAGCGGCTTCCTCACCTTCAAGCGGGAAGGCAATATGGCGACCGGACCGGGCGCGGGCGACGACAAGGGCGGCGACGTGGTGATCGTCGCGGCGCTGCGCGCGATGCAGGCGGCGGGCACGCTCAAGAACGCGAATATCATCGTCGTACTGACCGGCGACGAGGAGCGCGTGGCGACGCCGATGACAATCTCCCGCCGCGACCTGATCGAGGCCGCCGACCGATCCGACGTCGCGCTCGATTTCGAAGGTCTGGCGCGCGAGGGCGGCAAGGACATGGGCACCGTCGCGCGGCGCGGCAGCAACGCCTGGAAGCTCACCACCACGGGCCGCAGCACCCATAGCTCGGGCATCTTCGGCGAGGGCGTGGGCTATGGCGCGAATTTCGAGATGGTGCGCATCCTCGACACCTTCCGCCGCGAGCTTCACGAATATGGCCTCACCTACAATATCGGGCTGATGTCCGGCGGCGCCACGGCCTCGCTCGACGAGAGCGAGACGGTGGGCACCGCATCGGGCAAGAAGAACATCGTCGCCGGCACCGCAATCGCGATGGGCGACCTGCGCGCACTCAGCGACGATCAGAACGCCAAGATCCAGGCACGGATGCAGGCGATCGTCGCGCAGCACCTGCCGCGCACCGATGCGAAGCTGCAATTCTACGACGGCCTGCCGGCGATGCCCGCGACACCGGGCAACCTGGCGGTGCTCGCCAGCCTGAACGGCGTGAACCGCGACATGGGGCTGGCGGAGATGCCGCCGCTCGACCCGATGCAGCGCGGCGGCGGCGACATCTCGGTGATCGCCTCGCGCGTCGATTCGCTCGCCGGCCTGGGCACCGTCGGCAAGGGCGCGCATGCCGCCGGCGAACAGGTCGATCTCACCTCGATCCCGCTCCAGGCCAAGCGGTCGGCGCTGCTGATGTCCCGCCTGGCGGCCGAACCGCGCGGAACCGCAGCCGCAAAATGACGCCCGTTCAAGCGGCGCGGCCACCGGCGTCGGCGACACGCAGGCGCTGGCGGGTGCCGGCGCACATCCAGAATGTCCTGGGCCTCGCGGTCGGCCTGGGCGGCGGGCTCGCGGTCAATCTCTGGGCGCCCGGCGCGCCCTGGGTCGCGGGCTTCACCGAACAGGTGACACGGCCGATCGGCGAACTGTTCCTGCGGCTGCTCTTCATCCTGGCGCTGCCGCTGCTCTTTTCCGCCATCGCGAGCGGCGTGGGCGGGGTGCGCGATCTGGAGACGCTGCGCCGGATCGGCGGGCGCACGCTGGCGCTGACGGTCGCGGGCTCCGTGCTGGCCGCCCTGATCGGGCTTGCTGCGGCCAACCTGTTCCGCCCGGGGGACGGGGTCGATCAGGCGACGGCACAGACCCTGCTCGCCAGCGCGCGCGGCACGCAGCCGATGGTCGCGGCGGGGGCTCCCGCGGCGACCGGGCTGAGCATCGCGATGCGGCTGTTTCCCGCCGACATCGCCTCCGCGGCATCGCAGGGCAATGTGCTGGGCGTGATCTTCCTCGGCGCGCTGCTGGGCATCGGGCTGGTCCTGGTGCGCACCGACGCGAGCGCGCGCCTGCTCGCCGCAATCGAGGGCCTGTTCGAAATCGGCATCCGCCTGCTCGGCATCGTGATCCTGTTCACGCCGGTCGCCGCGGCATGCCTGTTGTTCAACCTCGCCGTGCTGTTCGGCTGGGACCTGCTCAGCCATCTGGGCGCTTATGTGAGCGTCATCCTGTTCGCGCTGATGCTGTATATGGGCGTGGTACTGTCCTCGGCGGTGTGGATGTTGGGCGGGCTCAACCCCCTCGCCTTCTTCCGCGGCGTGCAGGACGCCGCCTTCATCGCCTTCTGCTCGGGCTCGTCGCAGGCCACCCTGCCCACCGCGCTGCGGGCCGCCGAGGAACGGCTGAAGCTGCCGAGCCAGGTCGCCCGCTTCGTGCTGGGCGTGGGTACGTCGGGCAACCAGAGCGGCACCGCCGTCTATCAGAGCGTGACCGCGATCTTCCTGGCGCAGGTGCTGGGCGTCCAGCTTGGGGCGGGCCAGCAACTGTCCGTGCTGGCGGTATGCGTGCTGGGCGGCATCGGCACCGCGGGCGTGCCCGCCGGGTCGCTGCCGGTCGTGGCGATGATCCTGGGCATGGTCGATATCCCGCCGAGCGCGATCGGGATCGTGATCGGTGTCGACCGGCTGCTCGACATGTGCCGGACGACGCTCAACGTGGTGGGCGACCTCGCCCTGGCCGTCATCGTCACCCGCGAAGGATAGCGACAGGAACATACGCCTTCCGTCTCACCGGATGGATCATCGGCAAGCCCAGGCGGGCCACGACATCTTGCGCACCGCAACAACTCTGTTAGCATATGCGCCAAGCCCCGGGGGACATGGGGGTATCCAGGAGAGGCCACCTTCGGTTTGGGGGCCGATTTTTGGGTTTCTGCAGGGGTCTGTTGTCGATTTGTCGATCAGCGTGCATTGCCGCGGCAATGGCGCTGGCGCCGTCGTTGCCTGCCGCGCTGGCCGCCGACGGTGCGCCCGCACCCGCGCCCATCGAAGTCCGCGTCGTCATTGTCACCGCTTTCGAGATCGGCGAGGACACCGGCGACCGTGCCGGCGAATATCAGGCCTGGGCACAGGTGATGCCGCAGGTGATGCCCTTCCCCGCCGGCTTTCGCCATCTGCGCTACGACCCCGTCCGCAAGGCGCTGCTGCTCTCGACCGGCATCGGCACGAATCGCGCGGCGGCCTCCACCATAGCGCTGGGCCTCGATCCGCGCTTCGACCTTTCCCATGCCTATTGGCTGGTCGCGGCGATTGCGGGCACCAATCCCAACAGCGCATCCATCGGCTCCGCCGCGTGGATCGGCGATGTCGTGGACACCGACTATGGCTATGCCGTCGACCCGCGCGAGGCGCCCGGGGACTGGCCCGCCGGCATGTTCGCCCGCGACAGCAAGCGCCCCTATCAGGCGCCCCATGGCGACGCCCAATATAATCTCTTCCCGCTCAACAAGGGCTTGCGCGACTGGGCCTATGGCCTGACGAAGACCGTCGTCATCCCGGACACGCCCGTCCTGCAGCAGATCCGCGCAAGCTATGCCCGCTATCCCGCCGCCGGCCAGCCGCCCGCCGTGATCAGGGGCGTGGAGGCGAGCGGCCAGACATTCTGGCACGGCGCGCTGCTCAACACCCATGTCGAGCGCTGGTCCGATTACTGGACCGGCGGCGGCGAACCCTTCGTCATGACGGCGATGGAGGATACGGGCGTCGCCAACGCGCTCAACATGCTGCACCGGCTGGGCAAGGCCGATCCGGCGCGGCTGATGATCCTGCGCACGGGCAGCAACTATTCGGTCCAGCCCGAGGGCGTGGGCGCCGCGGAGAGCCTGATTTCCGAGGCATCCGGCCTGTCCGCGCTGCAGGCTTCGCTGAATGCGGCCTTTCTGGTCGGCATGCCCGTGGTGGACAGGATCAGCAGCCATTGGAAGGCATTGCGGGACAAGGTGCCCGGAGACGCGGAGGTCGTGCGGTCGCCATAGAGGGCGCCCTTCATCGACCATGCGAATGGAGATTGCGGCCCCTTAGACAATGCTGAGGCGTGCGGAAGGGGCCGCTGGGGAAAAACGGGAATAACAGACCGAAAAAGGGGAAATTTCGATGCGTCATCTTCTGCACGCCGGCGTCTGCGCCATCGCAGTCTGCTCGGCCACCGCTGCCTATGCCCAGGAAACCACGTCATCCATCCGCGGCGAAGTGACCGCAAGCGGCGCGCCGGTCGCCGGCGCCAGGGTGACGGTGAAGCATGTGCCTTCGGGCACGACCACATCGACCACCACGGGCAATGACGGCACCTTTGCCGCGTCCGGCCTGCGCATTGGCGGCCCCTTCTCCGTGACGGTCGCGGCAGAGGGCTATTCCGACTTCACCGTCACCAACATCTCGCTGACCGCCGGCCAGCCGCTGCGCCTGCCGATCGCGCTGCAGGGCGCCGGCGACGAGGTGATCGTGACCGCCGCGACGTCCGGCGCGGTCGACCTGTCCTCCGGCCCGGCCTCCGTCCTTGGGCGCGAGGAGATCGAAGGCGTCGCCTCCGTCAGCCGCGACATTCGCGACATCGTGCGCCGCGACCCCTTCGCCACCATCGACCCGGCGCAGAGCCGCGGCGTGATGATCGCCGGCCAGAATGCGCGCCTCAACAAATTCTCGGTCGACGGCCTGCGCTTCTCCGACAATTTCGGCCTGAACGTCGGCGGCCTGCCCACCGCGCGCGGCCCGGTGCCGCTGGACGCCATCGAGCAGCTGTCGGTGAAGATCGCACCCTTCGACATTTCCGAAGGCGATTTCCAGGGCGGCGCCGTGAACGTGGTGCTGCGCTCGGGCACCAACAAGTTCACAGGTTCGGCCTTCTACACCTATTCCAGCGACAAGCTGACCGGCGACCGCAGCCGCGATGCCCGCGTCAGCCTCGATTTCAAGAGCAAGAATTTCGGCGCCTTCCTTTCCGGCCCGCTGATCGAGGACAAGCTGTTCTTCGCGGCATCCTATGAAAAGATCGAGGAAGGCACGCCGATCGCCATCGGCACCGCCGGCTTCGCCAATGTGGTGCCCAATGTGTCCGATGCGCAGATCGACACGCTGACCGGCATTTCCCAGTCCGTGTACAATTATGATCCGGGCGGCGTGACCCGGTCGACCCAGGAAAAGGACGAGAAATACACGGTCAAGCTGGACTGGAACATCATGGACGGCCAGCGCCTGGCCTTCACCTATATCCGCAACGACAGTTCCAACAGTTCGACCGCCGGCTTCTCCTCGACCACAGCGACCACCCCGGCGCTGGCGCTGGCTTCCAACAACTACCGCCGCCCGGAAAAGGTACAGTCCTACGTCGCCCAGCTGAACTCCGACTGGGCCGACAATTTCCACACCGAAATCCGCGGCAACTTCCGCAAATACGACCTCACGCCAGTGCCGTTCGGCGAATTCCCGTTCAGCCAGATGCAGGTCTGTCTCGATCCCAACGCCAATACCGGCAGCGCGATCCAATGCACCCAGGGTTCGACCGCCAACCCCGGCACGGCTCGCCTGTATTTCGGCCCGGATCAGTTCCGGCATTTCAACTATGTTCGCACCAAGCAATATGGCGCTGACATCGCCATGCGCTGGGAAATGGGCGACATTTCGATGAAGGCGACGGCGGCATGGTCGCATCTCGACGTTGCCAATGCCTTCACCGCCAACGCGCTCGGCACCTATTATTTCGACTCGCTGGCCGACTTCCAGGCCCAGCGCGCGAGCACCGTGACACTGGCGGGTTCGATCACGGGCAACCTCAATGACGTGCTCGCCAGCTTCAAATATGACCAGTACACCTTCGGTTATCAGGCAAGCTATGACCCCAGCCGGACGCTCAGCCTGAGCGCCGGTGTGCGGACGGACCTGTATGCCGGCATCGAACCGCCGCTTCTCAACACCTTCTTCACCGCACGCTATGGTTTCAGCAACCGCGCGGTGATCAACGGCAAGATGGTGGCCCAGCCGCGTTTCTCCGCCATCTGGACCCCGACATCGGAACTCAAGATCCGTGGCGGCGTGGGTCTGTTCGCAGGCGGCTCGCCGGACGTCTTCCTTGGCAACAGCTATTCGGTGGCGGGCGTCAACGGCAACTCGGTAACGATCAGCCGCAATGCGGACGGCACATGTACGCTGCCGACGGCGGCTGTCTGCAATGCAGCGCTGAACGGTGTCGACGGTCGCAACTTCTCCAGCGTGCTCACCGAATATCTGCGCACGAACAATAGCTCGCTTGCATTGGCGAACGTCAACGCGATGGACCCCAAATACAAGATGGAGTCGACCTGGAAGAGCAGCCTGTCGATCGACTACACGCCCAAAAACCTGGGTTTCCTGGGTTCCGGCTGGAACTTCGGCGGCGATCTTTATTATGGCTGGGTAAACAATGCGCCGATCTATCGCGACCTGCGCATCGCCGCATCGGGCAGGACGACGCCCGACGGCCGATCGATCTACAGCCTGATCCCGGGGACCAGCGGCGCAAATTCCGACCTGCTGCTCTCCAACACGTCGAAGGGCCACTCGCTGGTGGCGGTCGCCCGCATCGACAAGAGCTGGGACTGGGGCCTGTCGGTGGGCGGCAGCTACACCTTCCAGGATGTGACCGATGTCAGCTCGATGAACGGCACGACCGGGTCGGGCACCTACGGCCAAAACGCGATGGTTGATCCCAACATCGCCGCCTATGGCACGTCGATCTACGAGATTCGCAACAGCTTCAAGGTCCACTTCGACTTCGATCATGCGTTCTTCGGCGACTACAAGACCCGCTTCAGCCTGTTCGGCGAGCGACGTTCGGGTATCCCCTACAGCTTGACGATGAGCGACACGCTCGGCGCCAACGGGCATGGCAATGTGTTTGGAGCGACCGGCAGCGTCAACCGCTACCTGCTGTATGTGCCGACACTCAACGATCCGCTGGTGGCCAACACCACGGCAGCCGACGCGGCCACGCTGGCATCGCTCAATGCCTTCATCGACGCCAATGGGCTGAGCAAATATCGCGGCCAGATCCTGTCCAAGAACTCGCAGCGCAGCCCGCACTGGTCGAAGATCGACCTGCACATCGACCAGGAACTGCCGGTGCCGACGCTGAACGGTCCGCGCTTCAAGCTGTTCGCGGATATCGAGAATGTGCTGAACCTGATCAACAAGGACTGGGGTTCGCTGCGCCAGGTGACATTCCCCTATCTGGCATCGGTCGTGAACGTCTCATGCGTGGCCGTGGGCAGCAACAGCTGCGGCCAGTATCGTTATTCGAACTTCTCCAACCCTGCGGTGAACAACCAGACGCGCTATTCGATCTGGAGCGTCCGTATCGGCGCGAAGGTCGAATTCTGATCCGACCGGAGCGCGCCGCGTCCCATCCGACGCGGCGCGCTCCGGCGCCTTGCGGCACGGAAATGGGCACCCGCGCATTGCGTCGGGCGCCCATTTTCATTTCGTCCGCGATCTGAGAGAAGCAGCGCAGCTTCGCTGGAGAGGATAATATGCCCATGGAACGCCTGTTCACCCTTCTGGCGGGGCGGATCGCTTTTGTCGCCGGCCAGCCCGCCGCCTTCATCCTGGCGCTCGCCACGGTCGTCATCTGGGCGATCACCGGGCCGATCTTCGCCTTTTCCCAGACCTGGCAGCTGGTCATCAACACCGGCACGACCATCGTCACCTTCCTGATGGTGTTCCTTGTCCAGAATTCGCAGAATCGCGATGCGGCGGCGATGCAGGCGAAGCTGGACGAGATCATCCGGGCGATCGAGCCGGCGCGCAGCGCCTTCATCGGCATCGAGCATCTGACCGACAAGCAGATCGAGGAAATCCGCGCGCAGCTGGAGGCGGAATGCGAGGAAGGGGCCGACCCGTTCCTGTCGGGCACGCTCAGCGTCGACCAATTGCTCCGCCGCCGCTGAAAAGCTGCACTCCCCGCTTGCACTGCCCCCGCCCCCAAGCTAATGACGCGCCTTCGCGGAGCGCAGGAGTGTAGCTCAGCTGGTAGAGCGTCGGTCTCCAAAACCGAATGCCGTGGGTTCGAGTCCCTCCACTCCTGCCAAACTTGCCGGAAAACTTGCGCTCAGCCGTGTGTAAGTCTATGGACCCGCGAGATTTTCGGTCGCGAAGGGGCGGCCGCATCCGGGGCAAGGCCATCAAAAACGATGGCGCAACACCCGGAGGGCGGCCTGTCGCTTCGCGGATTTTGTTGTTTTTGAACGGGTTGATCGACAGGTGGCAAAGACGTCCCCAAGCGAGTTCGTGAACCAGGTGAAAGCCGAAGCGTCCAAGATCGTGTGGCCCACGACTCGCGAGACGATGATGGTGACGATCATGGTGCTCATCATGACCTCTCTGCTGGGTGTGTTCTTCTTTGGCATCGACACCCTGTTCGGGGCGATCGTGCAATGGCTGCTGGCGCTCGCCGCCGGCCAGGCCTGAGCATTGGCCAAGACTGGCCTGAGCAACTGGAGTGTGAATCGGTAACATGGCGCGCTGGTACATCATCCACGCCTATTCAGGCTTCGAGAACAAGGTGCGCGATTCGATCGTTGCGGAGGCCGAGCGCATGGGCCTGACGCAGCTGGTCGAATCGGTCGAGGTGCCCACCGAGACCGTGACCGAGGTTCGCCGCGGCAAGAAGGTGCAGTCGGAGCGGAAATTCTTCCCCGGCTATGTCCTTGCCAAGCTGGCGATGAACGACGACGTCTATCACCTCGTCAAGAACACGCCCAAGGTCACGGGCTTCCTGGGCTCCTCCGGCAAGCCGCAGGCGATCAGCGAGGCCGAAGCCGCCCGCATCCTCAACACCAAGGAGGAAGCGGCCGCCGCGCCCAAGCACAAGATCAACGTCAATTATGAGATTGGCGACAGCGTCAAGGTGCTGGACGGCCCCTTCGCCAGCTTCAACGGCGTGGTGGAAGAGCTGGATTTCGAGAAGAGCCGCGTGAAGGTCTCCGTTTCGATCTTCGGTCGCGCGACCCCGGTCGAGCTGGATTTCGAGCAAGTCGAGCTGTCGAAATAATCCCTTGTGCTCCTGCGCAGGCAGGAGCCCAGGGTTCCAGGCGCAGCGCAAGCCGCCCTGGGTTCCTGCTTCCGCAGGAACACATGACATTCCCCACGGGGAATAATTGCGGGAGGCAGGTCTTCGGACCTGCCGTCTGACCGCTAAACTTGAACCGGACGGGATGCCCGCAAGGGCGCCCTTCCAGCAACAGAGTGAGTGACAATGGCTAAGAAGATTACGGGCTATATCAAGCTCCAGGTGCCTGCGGGCGCCGCCAACCCCTCGCCACCGATCGGCCCTGCACTGGGTCAGCGCGGCGTGAACATCATGGAATTCTGCAAGTCGTTCAACGCGCAGACCGGCGACGTCGAAAAGGGCACCCCCCTGCCGACCGTCATCACCGTGTTTGCCGACCGCAGCTTCTCCTTCGTCACGAAGACGCCGCCGGCGACCTTCCTCATCAAGAAGGCCGCTGGCCTGAAGTCGGGCTCGAAGGAGCCGGGCAAGGTTTCCGCCGGAAAGATCAAGCGTTCGCAGCTGTCCGAAATCGCCCAGGTCAAGATGAAGGACCTGAACGCGAACGATATCGACGCGGCGACGAAGATCATCGAAGGCTCCGCCCGCGCGATGGGCCTCGAAGTGGTGGAGGGCTAAGACATGGCAAAGCTGACGAAGAAGGCGAAGACGCTTGGCGCCGCCATCGACCGGGAAAAGCTGCACGGCGTTGACGAAGCGCTGTCGCTGATCAAGACCCACGCGACCGCCAAGTTCGACGAGAGCGTCGAAGTGGCGATCAACCTGGGCGTCGATCCGCGCCACGCCGACCAGATGGTCCGCGGCGTCGTCACCCTGCCCGCCGGCACCGGCAAGACCGTGCGCGTCGCCGTGTTCGCCCGCAACGAGAAGGCGCAGCAGGCGCTTGACGCCGGCGCCGACGTGGTTGGCGCGGAAGACCTGCTGGAGAGCATCCAGGCCGGCAATATCGACTTCCAGCGCGTCATCGCGACGCCGGACATGATGGGCCTGGTCGGCCGCCTCGGTAAGGTTCTGGGCCCCAAGGGCCTGATGCCGAACCCGAAGCTGGGCACCGTGACCCCGAATGTCGGTGAAGCCGTGAAGGCCGCCAAGGGTGGCCAGATCGAGTTCCGCGTCGAAAAGGCCGGCATCATCCACGCTGGCCTGGGCAAGGCAAGCTTCAGCCAGGCCGACCTGCGCAAGAATTTCGATGCGTTCGTCGATGCGATCGTCAAGGCGAAGCCCTCGGGCTCCAAGGGCAAGTACGTCCGCAAGATCGCCCTGTCGTCCTCGATGGGCCCGGGCGTGAAGGTCGACGTTTCGGAAGTCGCCAGCGCCTGAACGGCCTGACGGCACCGATGGAATAGAAAAAAAGGCCCCTGTCCGGCATGGACGGGGGCCTTTTTTCATCGCCGCGCGTTTCGCTATCCACCGCAACGGGTGGCAGTGACAATCGACAGCCGCTATCGACGGATCATACATGCGGTTGCCGTCTGTACATGGCACGCCGCATGGAAGCGACATGAGTGACAGATGAATCAGCAGACGCCCGTCGACATCCCGGATGACATCAACGCCACCCTTCCGCCCAGTTCAAAGCTGATCCCCAGGAAGCCGCTGATCCTGCGCTTCGGCAAATGGATACAGCCCAAGACCAATCGCTGGATCGCCGGTTCCTCCCGGATCGGCGACAGGCCCGTTTACGATCCGCACAGCTTCGACTGGGTGCCGGAGCTGGAGAAGCACTGGAAGGACATCCGCGCCGAGGCCGCCGCCGCGCTGCAGGATATCGAGGCGGTGCCGCCGCTCGCGACGATCTCCCCCGACCACCGCCGCATTGCGCCGGCGGGGCGCTGGCGCTCCTATTTCCTCATCGGCTATGGCTATCGCGACGAAGCCAATTGCACGGCCTGTCCGCGCACGGCCGAACTGGTGTCGCGCATTCCGGGGCTCAACTCCGCCTTTTTCTCCGTGCTGGTGCCCGGCACGCATATCCCGCCGCATACCGGCGTGACCAAGGCGTTCCTGACCTGCCATCTGGGCATCCAGGTGCCGCAACAGGCCGGGAAATGCCGGATGCGCGTGGTCGACCAGTGGCTGCAGTGGGAAGAAGGCAAGTGCCTGGTGTTCGACGACTGTTTCGACCATGAAGTGCGCAACGACACGGACGAGACCCGCATCGTGCTGCTGCTGCAGTTCCGGCGCCCCGTCGGCATCATCGGCAAGATCGTGGGCGGCCTGTTCCTGGAGGGCGTGCGCCGGTCCCGCTTCGTGCAGGATGCGCGCAAGGGTATTGCGCAATGGTCGGCAAACCGCGTGGGGCAATAAGCCCGGCGGACGCTGCGTCCACGTAGAAATCAAGTGACAGGACGGGCCGAACCGTGTATCGGCGCGCCACCGGACCGCTTGCGGTCCACCGTCCGAGACCGTTGGTGAGGGGGATTTGCCCCTCTTAATGCCCAGCCTAGACGGGGAAAAGTTCTTGCCGGATGGGCCCTTCGCCCATTCCGGGCCTGCCCCTGTTCGGGAACGAACGTTACGGGCCGGCGACCTCTCCCCTCACGGACACGCCCTCTATCCGGTTCGCCGGAGACAGGGTTTTGCCGCCTTCCGGGCTGTTCCGGAGGGCTTGAATGGAGAATGGCATGGATCGTAATCAGAAAGCTGATGTCGTTTCCGCGCTGAACGCAACTTTTGCCGAGCTTGGTGTTGTCGTGGTCACACGCAACCTGGGCATGACCGTCGCCCAGTCGACGGTTCTGCGGCAGAAGATGCGCGATGCCGGCGCGACCTTCAAGGTTACGAAGAACCGCCTCGCCAGGATCGCGCTGAAGGACACGCAGTACGAGCAGATCAGCAGCATGCTGACCGGCCCGATTGCACTGGCCTCCTCGGCCGATCCGGTCGCCGCCGCCAAGGTTGCGATCGAATTCGCGAAGACCAACGACAAGCTTGAGATCGTTGGTGGCGCGATGGGCGAGATGCTGCTCGATGCGGAAGGCGTGAAAGCGCTGGCATCGATGCCGTCCCTGGATGAACTGCGCGCGAAGCTCGTCGGCCTTATCGTGGCCCCGGCGACCAAGCTCGCAACCGTCACCCAGGCACCGGCTGCGCAGCTCGCGCGGGTCTTCAACGCCTATGCGGAGAAGGAAGCCGCATAAGCGGCCGCCCTGTCCGACGTTCGTTTTTCAACTCTTGTATAAGGGGCCCTCAAGGCTCCGCCCAGAAGGGATTAGGTAAGTAAAATTATGGCAGACATCAACGCACTGGTCGATCAGCTTTCGGCCCTGACCGTCCTCGAAGCCGCTGAGCTTTCGAAGGCTCTTGAAGAGAAGTGGGGCGTTTCGGCCGCCGCTGCCGTCGCCGTTGCCGGCCCGGCCGCTGCCGCTGCCGGCCCGGTTGTCGAAGAGCAGACCGAGTTCGACGTGATCCTCACCGGCGACGGTGGCAAGAAGATCAACGTCATCAAGGAAGTCCGCGCCCTGACCGGCCTGGGCCTGACCGAAGCCAAGACCCTGGTGGAGTCCGCTCCCAAGGCGATCAAGGAAGGCGTCAGCAAGGACGAGGCCGAGAAGGTCAAGAAGCAGCTTGAAGAAGCCGGCGCGACCGTCGAGCTCAAGTAAGCTTTTCCTCCGATCCTTCGGATGAAAGAAGAGGGCGGTCCCGATGGGGCCGCCCTTTTTCGTTTGGGTGACGATGGGCTTTCATGATGGTGGCGAACGGTCGAAGTCTGCCATTTCCTTTTTGCCATCCTGAACGTGTTTCAGGATCTATCTAACCTTCCCAGCCGCCGCCTGTGGGGTGGCATGGATGCTGAAACACGTTCAGCATGACGGGTGCGAGGAAGGCGGCAAACCAACCAACTTCCGTCATCCCCGCGCAGGCGGGAACCCATCTCCTGACCTGGCATCCAGCGCCTTTTGACGGGAGATGGATTCCCGCCTGCGCGGGGATGACGGAAGAGTGATTTCTTGCCCGTAGGGACATTCCCAGCTCAGCTCTGACATCACCCATAGGAAGCGAGCAACCCGATCGGCCAACGCAGAAAGGGCGGCAATCCCATGGATCGCCGCCCCTGCCCGCCCTCGACATGGAGGGTTGAATGTTTCTGCTGGGCGGTCCGCCCGCTCTCAATCCTGCTCCGCCTTCAGCTTTGCGATCTGGCTGTCGAGGTCGGCGAGGATTTTCGTGCGGAGCGAGGCGCTGAGGTCCTGCTGCTTTTCCATGTTCACGCGGGCCTCCGCCAGGCCCTGGAGCGCGGAGAGGCGGGCTTCCCTGGCGATGCCCTTGCCGCAGATCATCACGCGCACGCGCTGGGCCCTGCCATTTTCCTCCACAACCTGCGTCGTGCCGCCCTGGCGCCCCTTCGCGCACCGCTCGTCGACGTCGACCTGGGGGATCATGCGGGCGATCTCGCCGTCATCGATGGTGATGTCCTGCGTGATCGTCTTGCCGTCACGGGTGCGGACGACCACGCGGTGCCCCTTGCCGTCGGCGAAGACGGTGGGCGGCAGCGGGGGAACGGGCGGTGCCGGCGGCTCGGGCAGTTCGATCACATGCTCGCGCCGCGTGCCGTCGGGCGATATCATCACGATCTTCCTCATGCGCGGGGCAGCGGCAGGCGGCGCGGGCGGAACCGGCGGTTCGGGAATGGCGATGGCCTGCGCGGCGCGGGCGGCCTCATCGGCCTTGCGCGCCGCGATATCGGCGGTCTGCAGGGCATCGTCGGCAGCGCGCGCGGCCCTGTCTGCCATGGCTTCAGGCGCTTCGGGCGATTGCGGCAGGAAGCTCGCGAGCTTCACCATATGGGCGTTGCCGACCTTTTCGGAGACGGCCGCCATTTCCTGCGCGGCGCGGCCGCCCGACGCGGTGAGCGCAAGCCCCGCGACGGTGACGAAGGAAACCGCGGTCATGCCCCAGCTGATGCGGCGGAGCGAGTTGCTGTGGGTGGAAAGCATCTTCAGCCGTCCTTTCAGATTGTCGATGGTGTTGAGGTGGCATGCGGCGGCATATTGGCGGCCGCTCGCCGCCTTCAGGATCGCCCGGCCATAGGCCTGGGCATGGGCGGCGCCATGACGCGCCAGGACATCGGCATCGCAGGCCAGCTCCTGATCCGCGCGGAAGGCGCGATAGGCGATCCAGGCCAGCGGGTTCCACCAGTGCAGCGCCAGCACCGCCAGCGCGACGAGGTTGGCGCACAGGTCGCCCCGGCGATGATGGGTCAGTTCATGGGCGATCGCCATCGCCCGCTCGTCCGCCGTGTAGCGATCGGCGAAGTCGACGGGCAGCACCACATATTTGCGGCGCACACCAAAGGCGAGCGGCCCGCCGACATGCACGCTTTCCACCAGCGACACGCCGCCCCGCACGTCGATCAGCAGCGCATCGCCCAGCATCAGCCGGCGGAAGCGGAGATAGGCGACAATCTCTATCGCGCAGAACAGTATGGCGCCGGCAAGCCACAAGGCGATACCCGCCTCCAGCCAGGGGAATGGCGCGGACTGGGGCGCGGCGGCGTCTGCGGTCATGTGCAGCACGACATAGGCACCGGAGCCGTCGATGGCCGAGGGCGGCAGCACCGCGTCGGCCGCCGTGCCACGCGGCAGCGGCGGCAGCGCCAGGCGGGCAACCGGGATAGCCCAGAGCATATAGGCGATCTTCGCCCCCAGATGCCGGGCCACCGGCACGCGCAACATCATCACCAGCGCCATCAACAGGGTGGAGGCGACCAGCCCCTCGAACATCCAGGCGATCATGGCTTCAGCTCCCTCAACAGTGCCTCGATCTCTTCGATATCCTGCGGCGACAGCTGATCCTGCTCCGCCAGATGGGCGACGAGGGGCATGATCCGCCCGCCGAACAGGCGATCGACCAGGCGGCGCGATTCCCCCGTCACATAAGCGTCCCGCGCCACGCGGGGCGTGTAGAGAAAGCGGCGGCCATCCTGCTGCGCCGACACGATTTCCTTGGCGAGCAGGCGGGACAGCAGCGTCTTGACCGTCTGGATGCTCCAGCCGCGCTCCCCCGAGACACGCGCGGCGACATCGGCGGCCGTCAGCGGCGCATCCTGCCAGAGCGCCTCCATCACCGCATATTCCGCCTCGCTGATCTTCTCGCTCACGCTATCATGCTCCACATCGCGCCACGGGGATGAAAGTCGGGGGACGGGACTCGTCGACTACAACTGTCATCGTTTGTCATCGTTACGACTACAACTGTAGTCATTCAGCTGAACGGTCAATGAACAATCGACAGGATGCACGGCACCGTCGACGGGAGGCCGGACTGTCGGGAATGTTTACAGACCATCGCCAGCCCGGCGACGCATTAACCAGCGAACGGCAGGGGCACCGCCGACTTGCCGGAACTGGCATGGCACCTGCAATGATCGGCATGTTCCGACCGAGAGGTGAACGGGGGGACGCAGCAGCAGCCTTGCCCGCAGCGCGTCCCCCACCCGGAGCATCCACGCAGAACCGGCACACAGCAAAAAGGCCGCAGCGCGCATGCGCCACGGCCTTTTGCGGGATTACCCGAAATCGGGGTCAGCTGGCGTTGGCGACACCCTGCTGCGTCATCAGCTGCTGCAATTCGCCCGCCTCGTACATCTCCATCATGATGTCGCTGCCGCCGACAAATTCACCCTTCACATACAGCTGGGGGATGGTCGGCCAGTCGGAAAATGCCTTGATGCCCTGGCGCACGGCCTGGTCCTGCAGCACGTCGACCGTGTCATAGGCGACGCCCAGATGCTCCAGGATCGCGATCGCGCGGCTGGAAAAGCCGCATTGCGGGAAGAGCGGCGTGCCCTTCATGAACAACACGACGTCATTGCCGCTCACGATTTCGGCAATGCGCGCCTGGGTTGCATCGGTCATCATCGGTTCCATTTCATGTCGTGGCGGGTCCAAGCCGCCGTCAAAGCTCTGTCAGTCCCTCAATTGGGGACGGCCGTGGTCAGTTGCAAGGCGTGCAGCACGCCGCCCATGCGGCCACCGAGAGCGCCATAGACGGCCTGATGCTGCCTGACCCGGCTGAGCCCCCGGAAACTTTCCGCAACCACGCGCGCGGCATAATGATCGCCATCGCCCGCAAGGTCGGTGATCTCCACCTCCGCATCGGGAATGGCGCTTCGGATCATCGCCGCGATCTCTTCGGCTGCCATCGGCATGATCGGCGTCTTATTTCGGTTCGATGAACTGGCGGCGGGCAATCACGGCCTGCTCGTCCAGCGCCGTGCGCACGGCCATCTCGTCAATGTCGACACCGGCAGAGGTCAGGTCGCCCACCAGCTTGCGCACGACATCCTCGTCGCCCGCTTCCTCGAAATCGGCCTGGACCACCGACTTGGCATAGGCGTCGGTTTCCTCGGGCGTCAGGCCCATCCTGGCGGCGGCCCATTCGCCGACCAGGCGGTTGCGCCGCGCAGTGACGCGGAACATCATTTCCTGGTCGTGCGCGAACATATTTTCAAAGGCGCGCTCGCGGTCGTCAAAAGTCGTCATGCGTATGTGCCCCGGTGCTGGCGCTGAATTGTTCCTTTGCAGATAAGCCCGCCGCGCGCTTTAGGCAACGGCAGGAACCAGCCAAGGCCGTTCGGCGCGTGCTTTTTCCTCATAGCTGTCGATGCTCTTCACGTCCGACAGGGTCAGGCCGATCTCGTCAAGGCCGCCCATCAGGCACATCTTGCGGAAAGGATCGATGTCGAAGGTGAAGCGATCCTGGAACGGCGTGGTGACGGTCTGGTGCTCCAGGTCGACATGGATGGGATCGGTCTTCGCGACCTCCATCAGCCGGTCGACCGCCTCCTGCGGCAGCACCACGGTCAGGATGCCGTTCTTGAACGCATTGCTCGAAAAAATATCGGAAAAGCTGGGCGCGATCACGGCCTTGATACCCATGTCCGCCAATGCCCAGGCGGCATGTTCGCGGCTGGACCCGCAGCCGAAATTGTCGCCCGCGATCAGGATGGGGCTGCCGGCATAGGCGGGATCGTCGAACACATTGGCGGGGTCTGTCCGCAGGGCTTCGAACGCGCCCTGGCCCATGCCCGCGCGGCTGATCGTCTTCAGCCATTTGGCGGCAATGATCATGTCGGTGTCGACATTCTTCACGCCCAGCGGATAGGCGCTGCCTTCGACCGTCTCAACCTTGTCCATCACTGTCCTCGCGGCGTGGCCGATTGCGCCGGCACATCTTCGGCGCGGCCGACGCTTGCGGCCATGATCGCGCTTGCCAGCGCGCCAAGCGCCAACAGCCAGAATGCCTTTTTCATTGCACCAGCTCCCCGTTTTTCTCGGCTATCAGTTCACGCACGTCCGTCAGATGACCGGTCAGCGCGGCAGCGGCCGCCATGACGGGCGAGACCAGGTGCGTGCGCGCGCCCGGCCCCTGCCGCCCCATGAAATTGCGGTTGGATGTCGATGCGCAGCGCTCGCCGGCGGGCACCTTGTCCGGGTTCATGCCAAGGCAGGCGGAACAGCCCGGCTCGCGCCATTCGAAACCGGCCTCCACGAAGATGCGGTCCAGCCCTTCCTGCTCGGCCTGATGCTTGACCAGGCCGGAGCCCGGCACGATCAGCGCCTGCTTGATGCCGCTGGCGATCCGCTTGCCCGCGATCACGGCGGCGGCGGCGCGCAGATCCTCGATACGGCTGTTGGTGCAACTGCCGATGAAGATATGCTCGACGCTCACATCCTCCATCCGCTGGCCGGCATGGAGGCCCATATAGTCGAGCGCTTTCATGGCCGCCGCGCGCTTGGAGGGATCGGCGAAGCTCTCGGGATCGGGCACCGCGCCGGTGATCGGCACGACATCCTCCGGGCTGGTGCCCCAGGTGACATTGGGCGCGATCGTCGTCGCATCGAACGTCACGGACGTGTCGAAGCGCGCGCCCGGATCGGTCGCGAGCGTCCGCCACCAGGCGACGGCCGCATCCCATTCCGCCCCCTTGGGCGCCATCGGCCGGCCCTTCAGATAGGCGAAAGTCTTTTCGTCCGGCGCGAACAGGCCGGCGCGGGCGCCGCCCTCGATCGACATGTTGGACACCGTCAGGCGCCCCTCGATCGACATCTCGTCAAAGGTCGAGCCGCGATATTCGATGACATGGCCGGTGCCGCCCGCCGTGCCGATGCGGCCGATGATCGCCAGGATCACGTCCTTCGCGCTGACGCCGAAACCCAGTGTGCCGTCGACGCGCACTTCCATGGTCTTGGACTGCGAGAGCAGCAGCGTCTGCGTGGCGAGCACATGCTCCACCTCGCTGGTGCCGATGCCGAAGGCCAGCGCCCCCAGCGCGCCATGCGCCGCCGTGTGGCTGTCTCCGCAGACCAGCGTCGTGCCCGGCAGGGTGAAGCCCTGTTCCGGCCCCACGACATGCACGATGCCCTGCTCGATATCGGTCGCGCCGAAATATCTGATACCGAATTCGGGCGCGTTGCGTTCCAGCGCGGCAAGCTGCTGCGCGCCTTCCGGATCGGCGATGGGAATGCGCTTGCCCGCCGCGTCGATGCGCGCGGTGGTCGGCAGGTTGTGATCCGGCACGGCCAGGGTCAGGTCGGGCCGGCGCACCGTGCGGCCGGCGGCCCTTAGCCCCTCGAACGCCTGCGGGCTCGTCACCTCATGAACGAGGTGGCGATCGATGTAGATGAGGCAGGTGCCGTCATCACGCCGTTCGACGACGTGGGCGTCCCAGATCTTTTCATAGAGTGTGCGTGCGCGTGTCATATCTCCTTCCCCCTAAACCCAAGCGAATCAGGGTTAAAGGGGAAAAGCGACGAATATTTCCTATTCTGCCCTGTAGTCGGCAACAATCCTGCCCGCCGCGCCCATCTCCTGCTCATGGGCGGGCTCGCGCCATGTCTCGGCCAGGCCGGCCTTTTCCCAAGCCTGCATCGCGGGCAGCGCCAGCATCTGGTCGACCCAGCCCTGCGCCGCCGCGCCCAGCGCCAGGCCATAGGTCCGCACGCGAAAGGCCACCGGCGCGAAGAAGGCATCGACCGCGGAAAAGCGGTCGCCGGCCAGGAACGGACCGCCGAAACGGGCCAATCCCTCGCCCCATAGTTCGTCCAGCCGGGCGATGTCCTTGCGGAGCGCGGCGGCATGCGCGTGCGTTTCCACGCGGACGCCGATATTCATCGGGCAATCGTTGCGCAGCGCGGAAAAGCCCGCATGCATCTCCGCCACCGCGCATTGCGCCCAGGCGCGGGCCCGTTCGTCCGCCGGCCACACGCCCTGGTGGCGATCGGCCAGATACAGGACGATACCCAGCGAATCCCACAGCGTCCGGTCGCCGTCGATCAGCACCGGCACGGTGCCGGTGGGCGAAAAGGCGCGGAACCTGTCATAGTTGACGCTGTCCAGAAAGGGCTCGACCCGATCCTCGAAGGCGATGCCCAGAACGGTCATCAGCACCCATGGCCGCAACGACCAGCTGGAATAGTTGCGGTTGGCGGTAATCAATATGTAGCCCATGGCGGCCCTCCCTCAATACACCACCCTTTCTATGCGATGGCGCATCCCCGCAAATGGAAATAACGGGAAATAGACAAGCCATGCTTATGCAATGAAAGCCGATGAACAGGCGGTTCTGGACGCGATCGGTCACATGATGGTGCGATATGGTCTTGAAATCTTAATCCCTGCCGCCGATATTGCAGGAGCGGGCCGGGCCCCTCTGGCGGCCGGACCTTCCCGATCAGGGAAACCGGACGTGATGTCGGACCGCATCGAGTGTGCTCGATGCCGGTTCGGAGGAATGCCCCCCAATCCTTCTCGAATAGGCATCGGGCCACTCGGTCCCCGACTGTCCGGTGCCCATGGTGCCGGCCGGTCTTCGGTTTCGAATGGATGGAGTAGAAAAACCGTGAACAATCCCGTTTCAACGCCCCGCTATGAGGCGGCACGCGGCGCCGCGTTCGACGCGGGACTGCGCAATCATTTCCTGGGCGTGTACCGCAACATGGGGCTCGGGCTGGTCATCACCGGCCTTGTCGCCCTGGTGATCGGCACCACGCCGGCGCTGTACCAGCCGATTTTCGGCACGCCGCTCAAATGGGTCGCGATCTTCGCGCCACTGGCGTTCGTCTTCTTCTTCAGCTTCCGCTTCGAAAAGATGACGACGGCAAGCGCCCGCATGGCCTTCTTCGCCTTTTCGGCGGTGATGGGCGTGTCGATGGCCAGCATCTTCCTGGTCTTCACCGGCTCCAGCATCGCGCAGACCTTTTTCATCGCGGCGTCGATGTTCCTGGGCATGAGCCTGTGGGGCTATACGACCGGACGTGACCTGTCGAAGGTCGGGTCGTTCCTGATCATGGGCCTTGTCGGCATCCTGATCGCGGGCCTGGTCAACATCTTCCTCGCCTCCTCGGCGCTGCAGATGGTCATTTCGATGCTGGGCGTCGTGATCTTCACCGGCCTCACCGCCTGGGACACGCAGCGCATCAAGAGCGAATATGCCTATTATGGCGGCACGGCCGCGGCCGAGAAGATGCAGGTGATGAGCGCGCTCAACCTGTACCTGAACTTCGTCAACCTGTTCCAGATGCTGCTGAACCTGACCGGCGAGCGGGAATAAGCGATGCGGGACCAGCAGACCGTTTCCTCGATGCTCTGCCCCGTCTGCCATACCGGCCTCGCCATGACGGACAGGCAGGGTGTCGAGATCGACTATTGCCCGCAATGCCGGGGCGTATGGCTGGACCGGGGCGAGCTCGACAAGATCATCGAGCGCAGCACCGGCCCGATACAGGCCGCCCCGCCCACGGCGCCAAGCTATCGGCCGGACAGGCCGCAGGGGCATGACAGCCCTTATGGCAGGAAACGGAAGAAGAGCTTTCTGGAAGAGCTGTTCGACTGAGGAACGCAAAAAAGGGACGGGCTGGAAACGGCCCGTCCCTTTTTTATTTTGCCGTATAAGCTGTGCTGTAATCGGCCCATGACATGGCAAGATCGTCCCCCCTGAACTTGGTTCAGGGTCTATTTCTCCCAACATTCTGAGGCACCCGAAGGCGCAATAGATGCTGAAACAAGTTCAGCATGACGATCTTTATGGGACGGATTTCCGTTCCGAATGACTAGAGCATTTTCAAATTGACCGTTTACGGTCAATGGCTCGGAAAATGCGACAACAAAGGACGAGAGCGTTTTCGCTCATAGTGAAAACGCTCTAACCGCCTGTCGCCGCCGCCCTGGTCGGCGCGGGCGCCTCTTCCCAGCCGCCGCCCAGCGCCTTGAACAGGGCGACCTGCGCCTCGGCACGGTCGGACTGGGCCGATGCCAGTGCCGCGCGGGCGTTTGCGCGGGATCGTTGGGCATCGAGAAGCTGGAGGAAACTGTCCGCCCCTGCCCCGAACCGCCGCTCGGCGATCCCAGCGGCGCTCTCGCTGGCGTCGAGCGCCCGCCTGAGCGCGGCCTCCCGGTCCAGCGCGCCCTTCAGCCGGGCGAGCGCCTGCTCGGTTTCCTGCAACGCCGTCAGCACCGCCTTGTCGAAGGCGGCGAGGGAGCCGGCCGCAATCGCCTCATTCTGCCGCACGCGGGCGCGCGCGGCGCCGCTGAACGGGAAGTTCCAGCTGATCAGCGGCCCGATGGAATAGCTGAGCGAATCCTTGGTGCCAATGTCGCTTGGGCTGGTCGCGCCCAGGCTGATCGCGCCCATCAGGCTGATCGAGGGATAGAGCGCCGCGGTCGCGACGCCGATCCGCGCGGTATCCGCCGCCAGCGTGCGCTCGGCCTGCCGCACATCGGGCCGGCGGGCGAGCAGCGCCTGCCCATCCCCCACCGGAATGGCGACCGACACCGACGGCGGCACGGTGCAGGCGGCAACCGCCCGATCCGCGCGGGCGGGCGGATCGCCCGTCAGTACCGCAAGCGCATAGAGCGCGGCGCGCTGTTCCGCCTCGAAGGTCGCGATCTGCGCCTTGGCCTGTTCCACCAGCACCACGGCCTGATCGACATCCCGCTGCGTCCCCCGGCCACCCGAGAGCAGGCGGCTGGTGAGATCGAGCGTCTTGCCCTGCAGCGTGACGGTTTCGCGCGCCGCCGCTGCCTGGGCCCCGAAGCCGCAGGCCACCGCATAGGTCCGCGCCGTTTCCGCGGCGATCGACACGCGGGCGGCATCCAGCGCCGCCTGCGCCGCGCCGACATCGCCACGGGCCGCTTCGATGCTGCGGGAGACACCGCCGAACAGGTCGATCTCATAGGACGCGTCGAAGCCCACCGAATAGAAATCGGTCTTGAACGCGGGCTGTGGCCCCAGCGCCCGGGAGCGCTGCTCCGTCGCCTGGGCGCTGGCGTCCGTCGTCGGCAGCCGCGCCGCGCCCGCTTCATTCAGCAAGGCCCGCGCGCGCTGCAGATTGGCCGACGCCCCCCGCAGGTCGTTATTGTGCGCCAGTGCCTTTTCGACCAGCCCGTCGAGCAACGGGTCTTCGAACAATCGCCACCATTGGCCCGGCAGCGCCGCCTGGGTGATCGCGGCGGAGCCCTGCGCTTCGCCCAGTGTGGCGTCGGCGGGCGGAGGCGATGCGGGAGGCTTATAGTCCGGCCCCACGGCGCAAGCCGAAAGCGCGAGCGCCGACACCATCGGCAGCAACAGGCGCCGGTTCATGACGAGGTTCATGTCGAGCGCCATCATGCGGCCTCCCCCGCCTTGGCAGGTTTGCGGCGATGTGCCGTCCATGTGCGGACCTTGTCGCCAAAGCTGCGGCTGATCACATAGAAGGCCGGCGTGAACAGCAGGCCAAAGAAGGTCACGCCCAGCATCCCGAAGAACACCGCGATCCCCAGCGCCTGCCGCATTTCATGCCCCGGCCCCGTGGCGATCACCAGCGGCAACACGCCCAGGATGAAGGCGAAGGGAGGTCATGACGATCGGCCGCAGGCGCTGATGCGCGGCGCGTTCCGCCGCCTCCAGGCGCGGCAGCCCCTCTTCCTCGCCCTGCTTGGCGAATTCCACGATCAGGATCGCGTTCTTCGCGGCTAGGCCGACCAGGACGACAAGGCCGATCTGCGTCAGGATATTATTGTCCCCGCCCATCAGGTTGACGCCCAATATGGCCGCGAGCAGGCACATCGGCACGATCAGGATGACCGCCAGCGGCAGCACCAGGCTTTCATATTGCGCGGCGAGCAGCAGGAACACGAAGACCACCGCAAGGCCGAAGACGATGATGCCGGTATTGCCCGCCTGCTGCTGCTCGAAGGCGATCTCCGTCCATTCATAGCTGAAGCCGCTCGGCAGGATCTTGCGCGCCAGCCCTTCCATCGCGACGAGCGACTGGCCGCTGGAATAGCCGCGCACGGTATCCCCCTGCAGTTCCGCCGAAGGATAGAGATTGTAGCGGACCACGCGATAGGGGCCGCTGTCGTTGCGCAGGGTCATCACCGCCGCCAGCGGGACCATGGCGCCGCTGGCCGACCGCGTCCTCAGGCGGCCGACATCGTCCGGATCGTCGCGATAGGGCGCATCCGCCTGTGCCGTCACGCGGAAGGTCCGGCCCAGATAGTTGAAGTCGTTGATGTAGGACGACCCCAGATAGGTGCCCAGCGTCGCGAAGATGTTGCTCACCGGCACACCCATCTGCTCGGCCTTCTGCCGGTCGATATCGGCATAGAGGCGCGGCGTCTTGGTATTGTAGACGGTGAAGACGGAGGTGAGGCCCGGCGTCTGGTTGGCGGCCATCATCATCTGGAAGGCCACGCCCTCCAGCGCCTTGTAGCCCGCGCCGCCGCGATCCTCGATCATCATCTTGTAACCGCCGCCGGTGCCAAGGCCGCGGATTGGCGGCGGCTGGATGACGAGCACATTGGCCGCGGTGATGCTGGCCGATGCCTGACGCAGCGCGTTCGCGATCTCAAGGTCGCTCGGGCGCCCTTCCTTCTGCGACGTCAGCCGGACGAAGACCGTGCCCGAGGACGGCGACTGGCTGAACGTCGCGCCATCGAACCCGGTCAGGGCGACGCTGCCGCTGACGCCGGGGATGTTGCGCGTCTTCTCGATAAAGGCCCGCAGCGCTTCGTCGGTGCGTTCCAGCGCGGAGCCCGGCGGCATCTGGATCACCGAGATCAGGAAGCCCTGGTCCTGCGCGGGCACGAAGCCCGACGGCGTATCGGCAAAGCGCCAGCCCGCCATGGCGAGCAGGCAGGCATAGGCGATGCCCACCACGCCCAAGGTGCGGATGAGACGCGCCGTGACCCGGCCATAGCGATGGCTGACCCGTTCGAAGCCATGATTGAACGCATGCGCGAAACGGCCCGGCCACCCGCGCCAGCCCTCACGCGGCGCGGCATCATGCTTGGGCTTGAGGATCAGCGCGCCGATCGCCGGCGACAGCGTGAGCGACACAAAAGCCGAAATGGCCGTGCAGGCGATGATCGTCAGCGCGAACTGGCTGTAGAAGGCGCCCGAAATGCCGGGGATGAAGGCGGTGGGAATGAACACGCCGGTCAGCACCAGCGCAATCGCGATCAGCGCGCCCGACACCTCATCCATGGTCTTGTGCGCGGCCTCGCGCGGCGACAGCCCCTCTTCGTCCATCAGGCGCTCGATATTCTCGACCACCACGATCGCGTCGTCGACAACGATGCCGATGGCCAGCACCAGGCCGAACAGCGACAGGTTGTTGATGGAGAAACCGAATGCCGCCATCGCGGCGAAACTGCCGATCAGCGACACGGGGATGGCGAGGATCGGGATGATCGCCGCGCGCCAGCTCTGCAGGAACAGCAGCACCACGATGCTGACGAGCACGATCGCCTCAAGCAACGTGTGCTGCACGGCCTCGATGGATGCGGTGATATATTCCGTCGGGTTGTACGGGATCACATAGGACATGCCCGGCGGAAAGCTCTTGGAGATTTCCTGCAGTTCCTTGCGCACCGCATCGGCGGTTTCGAGCGCGTTGGAGCCGGGCAACTGGGTGATGGGCAGCGCCACGCCGATCTTGCCGTCCAGATAGGCGTTGGTGGCATAGTCCAGCGCGCCCAGTTCGATCCGCGCGACATCGCGCAGCCGGGTCATGCGGCCCGCCGCGTCGCGCTTGATGATGATCTGGCCGAATTGCTCGGGGTCGGTCAGCCGCCCCTGCGTCTGGATGTTGAGCTGAAAGGCGGTGCCGCCCTGGTTGAAGGGCGCCTGCCCCACGGAACCAGCGGCGACCTGCGCATTCTGGGCGCGAACGGCGGCGGTGATCTCATCGACGGTCAGGTTGCGCGCGGCGGCAAGATCGGGATCGATCCACACCCGCATATTATAGTCGCGCGAACCGAATGCCTGCACTTCGCCGACGCCGGGGATGCGGGCGAGCCGATCGCGGATCTGCAGCGTCGCATAGTTGGACAGATATTGCAGGGACAGGCTGTTGTCGGGCGAAACCAGGCCCGCGACCATCAGGATATCCGGCGAATTCTTGCGGACGGTCACGCCGATCTGGCGCACTTCCTCGGGCAGGCGCGGTTCGGCCGAAGAGACGCGGTTCTGCACCAGAACCTGGGCCTGGTCGACATTCGTCCCCTGCCGGAAGGTGACGGTGATCGTCAGCTGGCCCGAGGCCGTGGACGAGGAGGACATGTAGATCATGTTCTCGACGCCGTTGATCGATTCCTCCAGCGGCGCGGCCACGGTTTCCGCCAGCGTTTCCGCCGATGCGCCGGGGTAGCTGGCGACGACCGCGACGGTAGGCGGCGCGACTTCGGGATATTGGCCGACCGGCAGCGAGGGATAGGCGATCACGCCCATGATGATGATCAGGACGGACAGGACCGCCGCGAAGATCGGTCTTTCTATGAAGAAGTGCGGCAAGCGCATGTCAGTTCGCCGCCCCGCTCGCCTGCGGCGAGTCCGGTGCATGGGCGGGCAGCGATTGCGGCGACTGATCGGCGGCGCGCGCGGCGATCTTGCCCTCGCGCACCGTCACCGGCATGCCGGGCTGCAACCGGGCGATCCCGTCCACGACGATCTTCTCGCCCGGCGCCAGACCTTCGCGAATCACCCGCAGCCCTTCCACCATCGGGCCGGTGCTGACGGGGCGCGCCGCCGTCTTGCCATCCTTGCCGATGGTGTAGACGAGCTTGCGGGACTGGTCGGTCAGGATCGCCTCGTCCGGCACCAGCATCGCCTTATAGGTGCCCGACCCCAGCAGGCGGGCGCGGCCGAACATGCCGGGCACCAGGAACCCCTTGGGATTGGCGACTTCGGCATGGGCGCGAATGGTGCCGCTGTTGTTGTCGATCGCATTGTCGACAAAGATCATCCGGCCCTTCCAGTTATAGCCGGTTTCATCGGCAAGCTGGATGTCCACCGGATTGGCCGCATAGCGGGACGATCCGCGCTCGCCGCGCGCCGCCTGGCGGATATATTTGAGGTAGAAGCTCTCCGCCCCTTCGAAGCTGAACCAGATCGGATTGATCGACACGACGGTCGTCAGCAGCGTCTCCCCCGACGTCACATAATCGCCAACGGCCACGCGGCGATCGGACACGCGGCCGGAGATCGGCGCGCGGACGGCGGTGAAATCAAGGTCGAGCGCGCGGGCGTCCACGGCTGCGCGGGCCGCGTTCAGATCGGCCTGGGCGGTGCGCAGCGCGGCGAGCTTGGTTTCATATTCCTCCTGGCTGACCGCCTGGAACTTGCGCAGGTCGTCGGCGCGGCGCAATTCGCTCTGCGCATTGGCGACCGCCGCCTGGCTCCGCGCGACCTGCGCCCGCGCCTGCTCCAGCGCCGCGCGATAGGGGCGCGGATCGATCTGGAACAGCAGGGTGCCCTTGGGCACTTCCACGCCGGCGCGGAAATTGATCGCCGTCACCTGGCCGGAGATGCGCGGCATCACCTGCACATCCTCGGGGGCCTCGAAACGGCCGACATATTCGTCCCAGTCCACGACATTGCGCTGGAGCGGCGCAGCGACCGTCACCGTGGGCGGCGGTGGCGCCTGGGGCGGTTGCCCACCACAGGCCGACAGGGCGAACAAAGCGAGGGCGGACCCCGTCAGCGAACGGGCGGGTGTGAGGAACATGCGCATGGCGCGTAATTGTTGCGTCGCATCAAAGATTTCAAGTCGCAACCGGATATAATTTGCGAATCTTTCTCAGTTTTTCCTGCGACGCAGTTTCAATGCCCTTCAAAGGCCATCAGCGCCGCCGTCGCGACGCCTTCGGCCTGCAACGCCACCATCCCGCCAAGCGCCGGCAGGTCGATGGCAAAAAGCGCCATCAACAGCGCCGCGCCCTGCTCCCGCAGCAGCTGGACCGCGGCAATCGCCGTCCCGCCGGTGGCGATCAGATCGTCGACCAGCACCACCCGCGCGCCGGCCGGCACCTGGCCCTTGTGCAGTTCCAGCCGGTCGGTGCCATATTCCAGCACATAATCGATGCCCACGGTCGGCCCCGGCAGCTTGCCGGCCTTGCGCACCGGCACGAAACCCGCGCCCAGCGCGGCAGCGAGCGCCGCCCCAAGGATGAACCCCCGCGCCTCGATGCCGACGACGATGTCGACATTCAGCGGACGCGTGCGCGCCGCCATGGCCTCGACCGTGGCGGCAAAGCCCTCCGGGTCCGCCAGCAGGGTGGTGATGTCGCGAAACATGATCCCGGGCTTGGGAAAGTCGGGGATCGCCCGCACCAGATCCTTGAGCATGTCTTCCACCAGCACATCCATAGCGTTCGTCCTTCGCGCAAAAGGAAGGGCGCGGTTCCCTCAAAGAACCGCGCCCCCTTATCCGTCCGGCATCCGTCCAGCGTTCAGCCGGGCGGCCTGTGCCGCATCAATGTTTCTTGCCGGCCCAGACATTCCGGTAGGCCATATAGGCAAGGCCGGTCGCGAACAGCAGGAAGAAGATGACGGCGATGCCCGCGCTCTTGCGGCTCTCCATCTTCGGTTCCGCCGTCCAGGTGAGGAAGGCAGCGACGTCCTGTGCCATCTGGTCGACGGTCGGCTTGGTGCCGTCGCCATAAGTGACCTGCCCCTCGGCCGACAGCGGCGGCGCCATCGCGAGGTTGAGGTTCGCGAAATAGGGGTTGTAGTGCAGCCCCTCGGGCGTCTTGGCATCCGGGAAGCGCTTGAGAAGCTCGGCCGGCTGCGGCTGGAAGCCCGTGATCAGCGAGTAGACATAGGCCGGGCCCTCATGGCGTGCCTTGGTCATCAGCGAGAGATCCGGCGGGATTGCATTGTTGTTCGCCGCCGCCGCCGCGACATTGTTCGCGAAGGGCTTGGGGAAATGATCGGCCGGGATCGGATCGCGGGTCGAAGGCTCGCCGGTCTTGGGATCGACGTCAGGCGTCTTGATCGCCCACTGCTTGGCGATCGCCTTCACCTCGGCCTCGCTGTAGCCCAGCTGTTCGAGGTCGCGGAACGCCACGAACTTCAGGCTGTGGCAGGCCGAGCAGACTTCCTTGAACACCTGGAAGCCGCGCTGCAGCTGCCGGCGGTCATAATGACCGAACGGGCCGCTGAAGGAGAATTCCACCTCCTTGGGCGCGCGGTGGAAGGCATGTTCCACCGTCTCGGCCGGCGGATCGCTGACATAGGAGGCCGCGCCCACCAGGAAGGTGACGAACAACCAGCCGGAGAAGAACAGGCCGACAAGAAATGCACCGATGCGTACCATGATCCTGTCGTCCCCTTATTCGGCCGGAACCGCGGCGAGTTCGCCGTCGGTTGCACCATGTTTGGCCAGCACCGCCTCGGTGATCGAACCGGGCAGCGGCAGCGGCTTTTCGAAGCGCGCGATCAGCGGCAGGACGATCAGGAAGTGGGCGAAATAATAAGCCGCCGCGACCTGCGAGATCATCACATAGGGCTCTGCCGCCGGCGCGCCGCCGCAATAGCCCAGGACCACCACGTCGACGCACAATATCCAGAAGAACTTCTTGAACATCGGACGATAGCTGCCCGACCGCACCGGCGAATTGTCCAGCCAGGGCAGGAAGAAGAGCAGCAGGATCGAAGCGAACATCGCCAGCACGCCCAGCAGCTTCGCGGGAATGAAGAAGAAGTCCACGGTGAAGGCGCGCAGGATCGCGTAGAAGGGCCAGAAATACCATTCCGGCACGATGTGCGCGGGCGTCGAGAGCGGGTTCGCCTCGATATAGTTATCGGGGTGGCCCAGATAGTTCGGCGCGAAATACAGCATGATCGCGAAGATGATCAGGAACACGCCGGCGCCAAAGCCGTCCTTCGCGGTGTAATAGGGGTGGAAGGGCACGGTGTCCTGCGGCCCCTTCACGTCCACGCCGATCGGGTTGTTGGAGCCTGGAATATGCAGCGCCCAGATGTGCAGGATGATGACGGCCGCAATCACGAAGGGCAGCAGATAGTGCAGCGAGAAGAAGCGGTTGAGCGAGGCGTTGCCGGGCGCGAAACCGCCCAGCAGCCAGGTCTGAATCGGCTGGCCGACCACCGGGATCGCGCCGAACAGGCCGGTGATGACCTTCGCGCCCCAATAGCTCATCTGCCCCCAGGGCAGCACATAGCCCATGAAGGCGGTGGCCATCATCAGCAGGAAGATGACGAGGCCGAGCAGCCACACCATCTCGCGCGGGGCTTTGTACGATCCGTAGAAGAGGCCGCGGAAGATGTGGAGATAGACCACGATGAAGAAGAAGCTCGCGCCGTTGGCATGTGCGTAACGCATCAGCCAGCCGGCGTTGACGTCGCGCATGGTGTGCTCGACGGTGCTAAAGGCGACCAGGTCATTGGCGCCATAATGCATCGCCATGACCACGCCGGTCACGATCTGGATCATCAGCGCCAGGCCCGAAAGCACGCCGAAGTTCCAGAAATAATTGAGGTTGCGGGGCACCGGATAACCGGCGCCGACCGAGTTGTAGACAAGGCGCGGAAGCGGCAGCTTCTCGTCGATCCACTTCATCAGCGGCGCCTTGGGGGTGTAATGTTCTGCCCAGGGGAAACTCATGGATCTCTACCTCAGCCTACGAGAACGGTTGTGTCGGAAGTGTATTTATACTTCGGCACTTCCAGATTCTTGGGAGCCGGGCCCTTGCGGATGCGCGCGGCGGTGTCATAGCTCGAACCGTGGCAGGGGCAGAAATAACCGCCGAACTCGCCGCGATTCTCCCCCTCGCCGGCACCCAGCGGCACGCAGCCCAGATGGGTGCAGACCCCCATGGTGATCAGCCATTCCTTCTTGCCATCGACCGTGCGCTCTTCCAGCGTCTGCGGATCGCGCAGCGTGCCGGGGTCGACGGCGTCGGCCTTCTTGATCTCATCCGGCGTCAGGTGGCGCACGAACAGCGGCTGGCTGCGGAAGGTCGTCTTGATCGCCTGGCCGGGCGCGATGCCCGACAGGTCGACTTCGCTGGACGCCATCGCCAGCACGTCGGCGCTGGGGTTCATCTGATTGATGAGCGGCAGGATCGCCGCGACCGCACCGACGCCGGCAAAGCTGACAGCAGCGATGTTGATGAAATCGCGACGGCGGACACCGCCCTCGCCGGATGGACCTTCGGTTTCCGTCTGCTCAAGCATCGCCATCAATCATACCCTCGTAGGTCGGTCCCTGTTACCGCCGCCTTCAGCCTTCATCGGCTCTGTTTTCAGGGGTTCTGGACCGGGAGCGCGCGCTACCCCGCCCAATCCCCCTTGGCGTGGTTCGCGGGCCTGATAGCGCCCAAAGGCGTCCTTTGCCAACAGCAATTTGGACGGCGCTATGACAAATTGACGCGGCGCACTATGGAACCGCCATGCGTATCGCCCTTTACCAGCCCGAGATCGCGGGCAATGTCGGCGCCATCATGCGCCTGTGCGCGTGCTTCGGCGTGCCGCTGGACATCATCATGCCGTGCGGATTCGCCTTTTCCGACAAGCACCTGAAGCGCGCCGCCATGGATTATGGCGCGGCCACGGACCTGACCCGCCATGCAGGCTATGACAGCTTCCGCGCCGCGCGGGCGGAGGCCGGCGGACGTGTCGTCCTGTTGTCCAGCCATGGTGCAGCGCCGCTGCCGCAGGTCCGTTTCCAGCCCGACGACGTGCTTTTGCTGGGCAATGAGGGCCATGGCGTGCCCGACGATGTCCATGCGCAGGCCGATCTGCGCGTGCGGATTCCCATGGTCGCGGGATTTCGGTCCTTGAATATCTCGGTCGCGACGGGCATCGCACTGGCCGAAGCGTTGAGGCAGACAGGGCAGTTCCCGCAATGACCCCTTTGGACACTGAGCAACAGGCGGCGCGCGACTGGTTCGAATCGCTGCGGGATCGCATCTGCGCCGCCTTCGAGGCGATCGAGCGGGAGGCCGGCAGCGACGCCGCCTTCGACTATCTCGCCTGGGACCGCGAGGCCGATGGGCTAGCCCCCGGCCAGGGCGGTGGCGGCGTGCGCGGCGTCATGAAGGGCAAGGTCTTCGAGAAGGTCGGCGTCAATGTCTCGACCGTAGGCGGCGCCTTTTCGCCCGAATTTGCCAAAAGCATCCATGGCGCGGGCGACAATCCGGCCTTTTTCGCCACCGGCATCAGCCTGGTCGCGCATATGGCCAATCCGCATGTGCCCGCCGTCCATATGAACACCCGCTTCCTGGTGACGACGAAACGCTGGTTCGGCGGCGGCGCGGACCTCAATCCGCCGATCCCCTATGACGAGGACACCGCCAGCTTCCATGCCGAGATGAAGGCGGCCTGCGACGGCCATGGCCCAGAGTATTACAGCCGGTTCAAGGCATGGGCGGACGATTATTTCTTCATCCCCCATCGCGGCGTCCATCGCGGCGTCGGCGGCATCTTCTACGATCATCTGGAGGGGGATTTCGACGCGAACTTCGCCTTTACCCGCGCGGTTGGGGAAGCCTTCCTCGCCGCCTTCCCGCCGATCGTGCGGCGGCGCATGGGGCTGGCGGCCAGCGCGCAGGATCATGCGCGGATGCTGGAATGGCGCGGGCGCTATGCGGAGTTCAACCTGGTCTATGACCGGGGCACATCCTTCGGCCTGCGCACCGGCGGCAATGTCGATGCCATCCTGATGAGCCTGCCGCCCATGGCCAGCTGGAACTGAGGCCGATGAGCCCGCCTTCATGAGCCGGACGCCATGAGCCTGACGCCGGTAGCACCGGGGCAGATCGCCACCGTCGTCACCCATCTGGAAATACGGGATCGCCCCCGCCCCGCCCCCATCCCGTCCGCGCCATTGCGACTGGTACGGTGGAAGGCGCCGACGCTCGATGCCTATCGCACGCTCTTCCGCCGCGTGGGCGAGGAATGGCTGTGGTTTTCGCGGCTGGTACTGCCCGATGCGCAGGTGGAGGCGATCATCCACGATCCGGCGGTCGAGATTTATGCCGTGTGCGATCCCAAGGGGATCGAGGTCGGCCTGCTGGAGCTGGATTTCCGGTCCCTGCCCGATTGCGAACTGGCCTTTTGCGGGCTGGTCTCCGGCCTGACGGGCAAGGGTTTCGGCCGCTGGCTGCTGGCGCAGGCCAATGCGTTGGCGTGGCGCAAGGGGGTGGGGCGCTTCTGGGTCCACACATGCACGCTCGATCATCCCGCCGCGATCGCCGCCTATCGCCGCGCCGGCTTCATCCCCTATGCGCGGGAGGTCGAGACCTTCGACGATCCGCGCCTGTCCGGCCATCTCCCGCGCGAGGCCGCGCCGCAGATCCCGCTGATCGGCCCGACGCGGGCGTGAGTTTCAGGCCGCGTCGAGCTGACGATAGATGCGCGCGAGCATCACCAGGAAATAGACCTGCACCACCGTCGAGATGATGATGGAGGCAAGCTCGCCGACGGCCTGCGCCGCCGTGGCGCCGCCCAGCAGCCCGGCGATCGAACCGAACACCGCCGCCGCCGCCTGCGTGACCACGAAAGAGAAAATAGCGATCACCAGGATAAAGCCGAACAGCCGCCAGAAATGGCCCCTGGCCAGGGTCCAGCTGCGGCGAATCGCATCGACCGGGCCAAGCGCGGTGTCGATCAGCACCGGATTGAGCAATATCATGCGGACGCCCGCCAGCACGCCCAGAACCATGATGGCCAGCCCCAGCAGGATCGCCAGCACCGCGGCAACGGCCTTCGACAGAAAGCCGAGCCCGACGAAGAGCAGCGTCAGCGCAATGGTGAGCGCCAATAGCGCGCCCATGAAGACCAGCATGATCAGCACCAGCGTCCCAAAGCGCCGCACGCCCAGTTGCAGCGCCTCGGCCACGCTGATCCCCGGCAGAAGGGCCAGCGCATACAGCGCCAGCGACCCGAAGCTGGTGATCAGGCTGGTGAGCGCGACGGCCAGCCAGAAGCTGGGGGGCAGCATCGGCGGATCGCCCTGCGGCGCCATCGCCCACTGGGCCATTTCCGGCGGCACCATCTGCTGCAGGATGGCGACCGGCAGCGCCACGAACAGGAAGGCCACCGGAAACAGCAGCTGCCATTCGCGCCGCACGAATGCGATGCTGTCTTCCCACGCCTTGCCGATCGACAATGTCGCCATGATATTCCCCTGTCGTTCCGGCAAGCCGCACCGGTCCGTTGTCCGGGCGTTTGCCCGGCCCCCGTTCGAAGCGGCAGAGACTTGATCGCTCACGCTGTTCAAGTCAAGGAAGGCGCATGACCATGATCGACCCGATACCGGACAGCCCAGAAGCATTCCCCGCCCCCGAATGGCGGGTGGAGCAGGCGCCCGTCCCCTATCCCGAAGCGCTGGCCGACATGGAGCAGCGCGTTCTGGACATCGCGGCGGGCACCGCCGGGGAACGCATCTGGCTGCTCGAACATCCCCCGCTCTATACCGCCGGCACCAGCGCCGACCGCGCCGAGCTGCTGGACCCGCGTTTCCCGGTCTATGATGCCGGGCGCGGCGGGCGCTATACCTATCATGGGCCGGGGCAGCGCGTGGGCTATCTCAACATCGACCTGGGCAAGCGCGGCAGGGATGTGCGCAATTTCGTCCATGGCGTGGAAGGCTGGGTCATCGACACGCTGGGCGATTTCGGCGTGTCGGCGCGCCGGGCGGAAGGCCGCATCGGCATCTGGACCGACAACCTCGACGGCCGCGAGGCGAAGATCGGCGCCATCGGCGTGCGGGTGCGGCGCTGGGTGACGCTGCACGGCTTTTCGGTGAACATCGCGCCCGACCTCAGCCATTTCAACGGCATCGTGCCCTGCGGCATCAGCGAATTTCCGGTGACGAGCCTGGCCGCGCTGGGCAAACAGGTGTCGATGGCCGCCTTTGACGCGGCGCTGAAAGCCCGTGCGCCGGCATTTCTCGCGGGCTTGCGTCGCTGCGGCGACAAGCCCGTGTGCGTGGCCTGAGCGCCCGATTCCCCTCTTCCCATCCCATCGGAGTATCGCCGGCATGACCCCACGCGAGCTGATCGCCACTGCCCATGTGCCCGGCGGCGAGGATCTGCGCCTGTTCCGGCGCGGCGGCGATTTCATGATCGTGCTCGACCGCAACGAGCTGATGAGCAGCCGGATGAGCGGTTCGGAAGAGGCGCTGGCGGTGATGACCTGCGACCGGCTGGGCACGCGCAAAGCGCCGCACCTGCTGATCGGCGGCTATGGCATGGGCTTCACCCTGCGCGCCGCGCTGGCGAAGCTGGGCGCGGACGCGACGCTGACGGTGGCCGAACTGGTGCCCGACATCATCGCCTGGGCCCGCGGCCCGATGGCGGACCTCGCCGCCGGATGCCTGGACGATCCGCGCGTGCGGGTGATCGAGGGCGATGTCGCGGCGCTGATCCGTGCCAGCGCAGCCACTTATGACGCGATCCTGCTGGATGTCGACAACGGGCCGGACGGCCTGACGCGCGCAGGCAATGACCAGCTTTATTCGGCGCAAGGGCTGGCGGCGGCGAAAGCGGCATTGCGCCCGGGCGGCATCCTGGCCGTGTGGTCGGCGGCGCCCGACACTGTCTTTGCCAACCGCCTGCGCCATGCGGGTTTCTCCGTGGACGAAGTCGGGGTGCGGGCCCGCTCCAACGGCAAGGGGCCGCGCCATGTGATCTGGTTCGGGACGAAGCGATAGCCGCCTGAAACCCTGCAGCCCTGAAACCGGCCCCATGCAGTTCACGTTGAGAAACCCCGGCATGTCATGATAGCCTGAGGCTGAAAATTTTTTTGAGGATGGTTTCACGATGCGGGCGACAACTGCCATTCTTCTCTCCGCTGCGGCATGGACGTTCAGCCTTGCGCCCGCCATGGCGCAGAGCTGGAACACCAGATGGTCGCCGGAGAATGTCGAGAAATCGATATGGGGGGGATGCAAAATCCCGCCATCCTATCTCAGCATCTCGATGGAAACCGATGGCAGGGCATGGGTACAGCAATCGCCGTCGCTGACAGCCGAGCAGACCGCTTGCGTGGCCGATCTGCTGAAACAATATAATATCGAACTGCGCAACGCGAAATAGCCAGGACGGGCCAGGCAGGGTTGCGCGGGGCTTCCGGCGAAACCGGCGCACCGGGAGCGTTTCACATCGGGCGAAAACGCTCTGGTCTCTGATGCCGCGTTTTCGAACCGGCTGAGCGCGCCCTACCGCAACCCCAGATATTTGTGCGTCTGCAAGGTCAGGCGCCAATGCGGCCGCGCCATCACGAAGGCGATGGCCGCGTCCACATTCGCCACGCCGCGCGCGTCGTCCATCGGCTGCAGCAGCAGGTGATCGAAGGCCCAGCCTTCCATCGCCTCCACATCGCTGCCCGGCTGCGGCCAGACCAGCTTCAGCTCATTACCCGATTGCTGGACGACGATGCTCCCCGCCTTGGGGCTGACGCATATCCAGTCGATGCCGGGATGGACGGGGATCGTGCCATTGCTCTCGATCGCGATCTCGAAGCCGCGTGCATGCAATGCATCGACCAAAGCGTCGTCCACCTGCAGCATCGGCTCGCCGCCGGTCAGCACGATATAGCGCTCCGCCTCGCCCTCGCCCCAGAAGGCCAGCGCCGCGTCGGCCAGCGCATCGGCATCCGTAAAGCGGCCGCCGCCAGCGCCGTCGATGCCGACGAAATCGGTGTCGCAGAACTGGCAGATGGCGCCTGCCCGGTCCTGTTCGCGGCCCGTCCACAGGTTGCATCCGGCAAAGCGCAGGAAGACGGCACGCCGCCCTGCCCTCACGCCTTCACCCTGCAGCGTCAGGAACATTTCCTTGACGGAATAGGCCATCGGCTCAGGGTTTCGTCGCGTAGACCGTGGGGTCCGGCAGACCGGCTTCCTCGAACCCCTTGGCGCGCAGGCGGCAACTGTCGCACAGGCCGCAATGCTTGCCGTCGGGCGTGGGATCGTAGCAGGACCAACTCATCCCCGCGTCCAGCCCAAGGCGCGCGGCCTCGCGCACGATATCGGCCTTGCTCATATATTGCAGCGGGGTGTTGATGCGCAGCGGATGGCCCTCGACCCCGGCCTTGGTGGCCAGGTTCGCCATCTTCTGGAAGGCGTCGATGAATTCCGGGCGACAATCGGGATAGCCGGAATAATCCAGGGCGTTGACGCCGATATAGATGTCGTTCGCGCCCGCCACCTCGGCCAGGCCAAGGGTCAGCGACAGGAAGATCGCGTTGCGCGCGGGCACATAGGTAATGGGAATGTCCGTCCCCACGCCGTTTTTCGGCACGGCGATGTCGGCGGTGAGCGCCGATCCGCCGAACGCGGTAAGATCGAGCGGCAGCACGATATGCGACATGGCGTTGAGCGCGGTGGCGATGCGCGCGGCGGCGCGCAGCTCCACCCGGTGACGCTGGTTATAATCGACGGTGAGCGCCAGCAGGCGGAATCCCGCCTCCCGCGCGAGGCCCGCGGCGACCATGGAATCCAGTCCGCCCGAAAGCAGGACGACAGCGAATTTTTTGTTTTTTGCGACCATGGCCCCCCGCTAGACCGAGCAAAGTCGCCGCGCAAGTGGCTGGAAATGCGCGATGCCGCCGCTCGATCGAAGCCAAGGTGTAAGCGGGATCGTTTCCATATTGCAACAATCGCGCTATCGTGCGGGGCGGCATGTCCCAATATGGCGCGCTTCCATCTGGAACGAAAATGGCGCGCTGTTGGCGATGCCCTGGGACTGGATCTGCACAAGGCGCGCCGTCTCGATCCGCAGGTCGGTGCGGCCATTGCCCGCAGCGGCGCAATCATAGGTGACGACGATATGCTGGGCCGTGTCGGTCACGACATAGCGGCGGCAGCTGTTGCGTTGATGCCGGACCTGGAGCAGCACGCGCGGATCGCCCAGGCAGATGTGGGACACAGCGCCGCCCGGCTCGCGCACGCGCAATTCCCAATCCCCGCGCTCAAGCCCGGAGAGGCCCGCAAGCGCCGGCGCCTGCGCCACGCCCGCGCCGCCGATCAGCGCGCCGCCCAGCGCCAACGCTGTCATGACGGCACGCCATCGCCGTGCGATAGCGGACCGGACCACAATGCCGTGTCTCATTCCCCGCCTCCTCCAGCGGTGCGCCACGCTGGCGCGCGATATGCTTCGACGCCCGCTACTGCAGGAATGGGGCGATTTCATAGCAAATGGGGCACGGCCCGCCCCAATTTAAGGTGCAGACCCATTATTAACGAGGATCGAGACATGGTTGTCCGGGATACTGTGGGAGGAGAAGCGCGAAAAACGGGGTCTATGCCCCGTTTGAGCGTTTCGACACTCCACAGCGCCCGGACAATCATGCCCTGCGGGTGGGACGAAAATCGGCGCTGACAGGGAGGGCGAGCAGCCAGATACTGCCAGAAACTATGGGGGTATCTGGCAATCGGCCGACCGCAGCAGCGCCGATTTTCGTCTCCATCTCGACCTCGTTAATAATGGGTCTGCACCTTCATGTGCGAGCGTGACGATCAGTTGGCGAAGCTGGCGAGCGACACCGGGAAAAGGCGCGAGCAGAACGCGCAATCGACCGTGATGATGCCCTGCTCGTCGGCCATTTCCGTCCGTTCGCCGGCCGGGAAGCGGCTGATGACGTCGCGGATATGATTGATGTCGCAGCGGCATCCCTTCGCCACCGGCGCCGCGGTCGTCACCCGCACTTCCTCTTCCTCGTGGAACAGGCGCCAGATGATGTCGGACAGCGGCAGCGCCGTGTCGGTCAGTTCCTCGTTGCGCA
This sequence comes from Sphingobium aquiterrae, assembly GCF_037154135.1. NCBI lineage: Bacteria > Pseudomonadati > Pseudomonadota > Alphaproteobacteria > Sphingomonadales > Sphingobiaceae > Sphingobium > Sphingobium aquiterrae. Next base: position 101,837 of record NZ_JBANFL010000004.1, on the reverse strand, counting down.
GCGTGTCGGCCAGGACCTGGACATGCTCCCATTCGGGATGGTCGTGCCGCACATGCAGGCGCTCGCGCCCCACCTCGCCTTCCGGCAGGTGCTGCAGCAGGATGCCCGCCGCCGTGCAGCCCTGCCCCTTGTCGTGGCGCGTCGCGATCTGGACGAAGCTGGGGATCTGTTCGGACTGGACGAAATAATGCTCCGCCGCCTTGCCCAGCGAATCGCCTTCCAGCGGCACGATGCCCTGATAGCGGTGCGGGCCGGTCGCGCCGTCGGGCGCCTGGTCGAAGGTGATGGCCAGATAGCCCTTGCCGAACAGGCCGAACAGGCTGGGTTCCGGCCCCAGCTCGGCCAGCCGTTCCGGGTCGAACTGGGCATAGCCGCGCACCTCGCCGGCGCGATAGTCCGCCACCAGCAGCCTGACGATGCCATGTTCGGTCTGCGCCTGCATGGTGAGCTGCCCGCCCACATCCTTCAGCGTCGAGCCCAGCAGGGCGGCCAGCACCAGCGCTTCCGCCAGCACCCGCTCGATCGGCGGCGGATAGGCATGCGCGGCGAGCACGTCGTCCAGCGTCGGGCCAAGCCGCACGATCCGCCCGCGCACATGGCGCGAGGGGATGGTAAAGCCGATGGCGCTGTCAAGGTCCATGCCGGTCAAGATGCGGTTCCGTTCACACAGGGTCCAGGGATGTTCAAAGGCGTTCCCAATGCGCTCTCAATGCGTTTCTACTCCAAGGGCCGCCACCCCCGTTGCGCCGGGAATAACGGCCCTTGCCAGCATATAGGATCGGTTCAGAGCTTTCCAAGCGCCCAGAGCAGCACCGATTTCTGGGCGTGGATGCGGTTTTCCGCCTCGTCCCAGACGACGGACTGCGGCCCGTCGATCACCGCTTCCACCACTTCCTCGCCGCGATGGGCGGGCAGGCAGTGGAGGAATTTCGCGCCCGGCTTCGCGCCCGCCATCAGCGCGTCCGTCACCTGATAGGGCATCATCGCCGCGATCTTGTTGTGCGCATGTTCCTGCCCCATCGACACCCAGGTATCGGTGACGACGACATCGGCGCCCGCCGCGACATCGGCGGCATCGCGCGACAGGGTGATCCTGGCGCCGCGCGCGCCGGCCTCCTGCGCAAAGCGGGGATCGGGCTCATAGCCCTGCGGCACGCCGATGCGCACGTCGAACCTCATGAGGCCGGCGGCTTCGATGATCGAATGCAGCACATTATTGCCGTCGCCCAGCCACGCCCACTGGCTGCCGGGCAGCGCCACGCCATGCTCCACCACGGTCAGCAGGTCGGCGACGATCTGGCAGGGATGCGACAGGTCTGTGAGGCCGTTGACGACCGGGACGGTGGCATGCCGCGCCATTTCCTCGATCTTGGCATGATCGTCGGTACGGATCATGATCGCGTCGCACATGCGGGAGAGGACGCGGGCGGTATCCGCCACCGTCTCGCCGCGGCCAAGCTGCATCGACCCTGAATCCATCACGATCGACGTGCCGCCCAGCTGGCGGATCGCCATGTCGAAGGAGACGCGGGTGCGGGTGGAATTCTTCTCGAAGATCATCGCCAGCGTGTGGCCGGCAAGCGGCGCATCGGCATCCGCCTTGCCCTTGGGCCAATCGGCGCGGGCTGTCTTGCGGTCGATGGCATCGGCAATCATGGCAGCGATCGCGTCGCCGCCGGCATCGGACAGGTTCAGAAAATGTCTGGTCATATATGTTCGCCCTTTCCGAACATAGGATTGTGCTCCTGCGCAAGCAGGAGCCCAGGGCGGCGATGGCATTTCCTAACCACCCTGGGCTCCGGCTCAAGGCCGAAGCACATCCATGATTATGCGGCTTCGGCCTTCCCGAAGCTCCGGGCACCGGCCGAGAGCTTCTCGATACATTCGGCGATATGGCTTTCCTCGATCACCAGCGGCGGCAGGATGCGCACCACATTCTGCCCCGCCGAAACGGTGAGCAGGCCATGATGATCGCGCAGATGCGCCACGAAGCTGCGGGCGTCGGCCGTGTCCTTGAGCTTCACGCCCAGCATCAGGCCCATGCCGCGCACATCCTCGAACAGGTCGTCATGATTGGGGATCAGCTGTTCCAGCGCGGCGCGCAGGCGGGTGCCCTTGGCCTTCACATCGTCCATGAAGCCCGGCGCCAGCACTTCGTCCAGCACGGCATTGCCCACCGCCATGGCCAGCGGATTGCCGCCATAGGTGGAGCCGTGCGTGCCGAAGACCATGCCCTTGGCCGCTTCCTCCGTGGCGAGGCAGGCGCCGAGCGGGAAGCCCGCGCCGATGCCCTTGGCCACCGCCATGATGTCCGGCGTGACGCCATATTGCTCATGGGCGAAGAAGGTGCCGGTGCGCGCATAGCCGCACTGCACTTCGTCCAGGATCAGCAGCAGGCCATGCGCGTCGCACAGCTTGCGCAGGCCGGTCAGGAATTCAGGGGTCGCCGGCGTCACGCCGCCTTCGCCCTGCACCGTCTCCAGCAGGAAGCCGGCGGTGTTTTCATCGACCAGCGCGGTTGCCGCCTCCAGATCGTTGAACGGCACCACGTCGAAGCCGGGCAGCAGCGGTTCGAAGCCGTCGCGCATCTTGGGCTGGCTGGTGGCGCTGATCGCGCCCAGCGTCCGCCCGTGGAAGGCGTTGTCGAAGCTGATGATATTATGCCGCTGCGGATTGCCGTTCGCATAATGATAGCGGCGCGCGGTCTTGATCGCGCATTCCACCGCCTCGGCGCCCGAATTGGTGAAGAACACCGTATCGGCAAAGGTGCTGTCGACCAGGCGCTGCGCGAACTTCTCCCCCAGCGGCGAGCCGTAGAGGTTGGACACATGCATGAGCGTCGCGGCCTGATCCGCAATCGTCTTCACCAGCCGCGGATGGCTATGGCCCAGCAGGTTGACCGCGATGCCGCTGGCGAAATCCAGATAGCGTTCGCCGCGCTCGCCGATCAGGTGGCAGCCCTCGCCTCGGACCGGACGCACATCGCACCGGGGGTAAACGGGCATGAGCGGCGTAATCGACATGATACCTTCCCTTTCGCGTAGTGGTCCAACATGGTCCGAAACGCAAAAAGGCGGCCCCCGCCGGGCCGCCCTTTGCGAGAGGCGCCTATACAGGGCAGGCGGGCCAAGCGTCAACCATCGCGCCACGATCGCAATGGGCGACCGGCCCCGCACCTTCGGCCTCTGGACCGCGGGCCGCGCCGCCGCCTATCATCGCGCCCATGACAGCACTCGATTCCTTCGTCTCCGGCCTGCCCAAGGCCGAGCTTCATCTGCATATCGAAGGGAGTCTGGAGCCCGAACTCATGTTCGCGCTCGCCCGGCGCAATGGCGTCGCCATCCCCTTCGCCTCTGTCGAGGAGGTCCGGCGGGCCTATGATTTCAGCAATCTGCAGGACTTTCTCGACATCTATTATGCGGGCGCGGACGTGCTGCGCACGGCGGAGGATTTCCGCGATCTGGCCACCGCCTATTTCACCCGCGCGGCGGTGGACAACGTCGTCCATGCCGAAATCTTCTTCGATCCGCAGACCCATACCGACCGGGGCATCCCCTTCGCGACGGTGATGGAGGGGCTGCTGGCGGGCATGGAGGATGCCGAGCAGCGCCTTGGCGTGACGTCGAAGCTCATCCTCTGCTTCCTGCGCCACCTGGACGAGGACGCGGCCTTCGCCACGCTGGCGGCGGCCGAACCCTGGCTTGATCGGATCGCCGGCGTCGGCCTCGATTCGTCCGAGGTCGGCCATCCCCCGTCGAAATTCGCGCGGGTGTTTGCGCGGGCGGGCGAACTGGGGCTCAAGCGCGTCGCCCATGCCGGCGAGGAAGGGCCGCCCGCCTATGTGCGCGAGGCGCTGGACCTGCTGCATATCGACCGGCTGGACCATGGCAACCGGTCGATGGAAGACGGCCCGCTGGTCGCCCGGCTGGCGCGGCAGGGGATGACGCTGACCGTCTGCCCGCTGTCCAACCTGAAGCTGTGCGTGGTGGACGACATGGCCGCCCACCCGATTCCCGCGATGCTGCGCGCCGGGCTGCGCGTCACCATCAATTCGGATGACCCGGCCTATTTCGGCGGCTATGTGAACGACAATTATCGCGCGGTCGCCGCGACCGGCCTGCTGGGCGCGGCCGATTTCGCGGCCATCGCACGCAACAGCTTTCTGGGTTCCTTCCTGCCCGACGATGTCGTTGCAGGCCATCTTTCCGCCATCGACGCCTATGTGGAGACCAATGCATGAGCAGCCCCGCGCTGTCCCCGATCAGCCAAGACGATTTCGTCGCCGACGTGAAGGCGCTGGCCGCCCTGCTCGCCGTCGACCATTGGACGCCCGACTATCTGATCGGCGTGGGGCGCGGCGGGCTGGTGCCGGCCGCCTATCTCAGCCATGCGTCGGGCGTGACACTGCTGTCGGTGGACTATAGCAGCAAGGAATTCAGCTTCGCCGACGCGCTGCTGCACAAGCTCGCCGCCAAGACGGTGGCCGGGCAGAAGCTGCTGATCGTCGACGACATCAACGACAGCGGCAAGACGATCACCGAATTGCGCCAGGTGCTGGCGCGCGAGGGCGGCGTGGCGGACCATGTGCGCGTCGCGGTGCTGATGAACAACATCCGGTCGCACGCCGTCGCCGACTATTGGGCAAGGGAGATCGACCGGGACACGGACAAGCGCTGGTTCGTCTTCCCCTGGGAAGCGATGGCCCCTGCCGACGTGATTGTCGAGGATGCCGAGGCGGTGCCCGAACGGCTGGCCTGAACGGCCCGGAAACGGCGTCGGATCATCGGATCGCACACCGCTCCAGCCGACGCCGCTCAGTTCCCGATCTGGTTCCAGGCCTCGGCGATTTCGGCGATGATGCCGCGCGCTTTCATGACCTCGTCGGCCGAACGCTGCTGCGCGCCGACGATCAGCAGGCGCCGCGCCTCGCGATAGATCTGCGCCAGGCCGACGGCGATCTCTCCGCCCCGGTCGAAATCCAGCGAGGTTTCGAGGGCATGCAGGATGGACAGGGCGCGGGCATGCTTGTCCGAAGCCTTGGCGCGGTCGCCCTGCCGTTCGGCCAGCGCCGCCGCGTCCATCGCCAGCAGCAGCTCGTCGAACAGGATCTTCACCAGCGCATGCGGGCTCGCCCCCTCTATCCGGCCGCCGGCATGGACCGCCGCATAACGCCGCGTCGCCGCCCCTGCATATCCTTGTCCGTAGAACATCTTATCTGCGTCCCTTGTTATCAGTTACCGGTATTGTTCCATGCGGCGATCTGCTGTTCCATATAGGATTGCGTCGCCTTGAGCGCGGTCAGCTGCTTGTCCATCGCCGCATAGGTCTTGGTCAGCCGCGCTTCATAATTGTCCATGTCGATATTCAGCTTGTCCAGCTGATCGGCCAGCGATGCCTGCAGCTTGTCGAACTTCGACTTGGAGCTGGCGAGCGGGCCGTCATCCGATTCCAGATTGTCGCGGATCTGCTTGACCACGCCGTCGAGCCCAAGGTCGGTGGCGGTGGAGGTCGACGGATTGAGCATCTGGGTGACGGCCGTCGGATCGGCGGCGATGGCGGCGTCCAGGCGGACGGTATCCACCGCCAGCGTGCCGTCGCGGTTGGTCTTCACGCCGATATCGACCAGGGTCTTGTAGGTGCCCGAACCGACCAGCTCGGTCGAAGAGATCTTGGAAAGCTGGCGCATCATCTCGCGCACGCCCGAATCGCCGGCCAGGGCGCCGGCCGTCGAGGCATCGGTGCCCGCGGCCGTCGCATCGTTCAGCGCCTTGCGCAGGGTGTTGTACGCATCGACGAATTCGGTGACGAGGTCGCGCATCGTGGTGGTCGGCTCGCTGGCGGCGATCGTCACATCGGTGCCCACGGCCACCTTGTTGAGGTCCAGCCGGACATAGGGGATCGCCGTGTCGATGGTGTTCGACGCGAATTCCATGTCGACGCCGTCCACCACGATCTTGCTGTTCGCGGCGGTGGAGGTCTTCGCCATGCCGCCGGTCGTGCCGTCGAAGGTGAAGCGCTGCAGATCGGCATCGGCCGTGTCGCTGCCACCCTTGGTCAGGGTGAAGGCGTTGGCGGCCCCGGTCGCGCCCTTCATCACCAGGCGCGATCCGTTGACATCCGTCACGACGGACGCGGTGACGCCGGCATTCTTGGCGTTGATGGCCGCGGCCAGCCCGTCCAGCGTGTTGTTGGCGGACGTGATGTCGATGGCATAGCTGTTGCCGCCCGCCGTCAGGGTCAGCGTGCCCAGGCCCACGGCGGTCGTCGAAGAGGCCAGCGCCACCGACTTCAGCGTCTGCGCCGAGGCGAGCTGCTGCACCTGCACCTGCGCGGGCAGGCCGGTGGGCACGCCGCCGGGCAGCGACGTGGCGGCCACGATCGAGGCGTCATTGGATGCCGGCGTGCCCGAAAAGCCGGTGCCCGACAGCAGCGAGGTCAGCGCGTCCGAAAAGGCGTCCAGCGAGCTTTTGGCCGAAGCAAGCGCGGAAATGCGGGTGTTGTTGGTCGACTGCCGGCTGGTGATCACCGATTGCTTGGGATCGCGGGTCGCAGCCACCAGCTGGGACACCAGCGCAGCGGAATCCACCCCGGTATTGATGCCCAGTGCGCTCGAAATGCTGCTGCTGATCGATGTCATGCCGGTTCTTCCCTTCAGGGGTCAGAACGGCAGGGCCGCGGCGACCTTTAGGCTACCGTCGCAAGAATCTGGTCGACCGTGCCGGGCTTCACATGGGCCTGGGCGACATGGCTGGTGGTAGCCTGGGCCGCCATGTCCTTGGCCAGCTGCGCGACCCGTTCGACCATGTGCCTGTTGGCCGGCGGCAGCGGCACCAGGAAGACGGGCGGCGGCATGAGCGCCACGATCGCCCCTTCGGTGGCGTCGGCGCTGACGGCCTGGCTGCTGCTGCTGGATCGCAGGTCCGCCAGCAGTTCGGCGATCCGCGCATGCACCCTTGCATATTCGGCTGCGCTGGCGAGCTGCTCCTCCGAAAGCGCGCTGAAATCCGCTGCGGTGGCCGGGGCCTTTGCCCCCTCGCGCTGCACGGGCGTTTCCGGCACCGCCTGCCCGATAGGCTGAACTGCGGACACAGCCGCAACCGGCCGGGGCGTTACCCGGTCGATGGGCGAAATCTCGCTGCTTTGAACATAGTCGTTCATGACGCACCATCCTAATGCGTCCCCGTGAAGAGAATACGGACGAATGCGCCTAATGTTTAATTCATGACATCGATCGCATTATTTCAATGCGTTATGCGATGACCTTCGGCATCATAGCGCATATCCTCAGGCACGGTGATGAACGGACGATCCATTTCGCTCGCCATCCTGTTCTCTACACGGAAGACGAAGGCAAGCACGGCTGCCACCGCCATGTAGAGCTTTTCATCCACCACCTGCCCCGTGCGCGAGGTGAAGTAGACGGCGCGGGCAAGCTCTGGATATTGCAGCACCGGCACCTGGCTGGCGTCGCCCAGTTCGCGGATGGCCTGCGCGATCACGTCGCGCCCGCGCGCGACCACGACCGGCGCGAAATCCTGCCCCGGCCGATAGCGCAGCGCGACGGCGAAATGGGTCGGGTTGGTCAGGATGACGCTGGCCTCGGCCACGGCCTTGCGGGTCGAATTGTTCAGCATCTCATGCTGGCGGCGGCGGATATTGCCCTTGGTCTCGGGCGAGCCTTCGCTTTCCTTGTGCTCGTCCCGGATTTCCTGCTTGGTCATGTTGAGGCGCTTGGCGCGCTGGAACAGCTGCGCCGGCACGTCGATCGCGGCGATCAGGAACAGCGCGCCGGCCATGGTGAGGCAGGCGAGGATGAAGATGCTGCCAAGGTCGGAGATGGACGACTGGACGCCGCCACGCCCGACGGCGCTGATCTGGGTCAGCCTGTCCCACAGCAGCCAGAAGCCGATGGCGCCCATCGCCACCACCTTCATCACCGATTTGAACAGCTCGATCAGCCCCTGGAGCCCAAAGATGCGCTTGATGCCGGACGCCGGATTGAGCTTCGACGCCTTGGGCGCGAAGGCGCCGGTGCGGAAGCCGAGCGACCCCAGCATGGCGGGCGCGGCGATGGCGGCGATCACGGTGGCGAGCAGGATGCCGCCGACCGGCAGCATCAGCCCCTCCAGCAAGCCGATGCCGCGCGCGGCGGGGGCGAAGTTCATGATGTCCCGCCGGTCGAAACGCAGCCCTTCGACCAGCATCTGCGACAGCGAACCGAACAGGGTCGGGCCGGTGATCGCCAGCCAGCCGACCCCCGCCATCACCACCAGCGCGGTGGCGAGATCCCGAGACTGGAGGATATCGCCATTTTTCGCGGCGTCCCGCAGCCGCTTGGCTGTCGGTTTCTCGGTCTTCTCGCCGCCGCCGGTGGGATTGTTCGCCATCCGCTAATGCCCCTGGGCGACCTGCTGGGCATGTTCCAGCCCGGCGCGGATGGCATCGACCAATGCCTGCCCCATCACCGGGGCGCCGATGGCGAGCAGGAGGATGCCGGCGAACAGCGCGACCGGCATGCCGACGGAGAACAGGTTGAGCGCGGGCGCCGAGCGCGCCAGCATCGCCATCACCAGCTGGATCAGGATCAGCGCGAAACCGACCGGCAGCGCGATGGTGAGCCCCGCGCCGAGCAAGGTGCCGCCGAAGGTGACGATGCCCCAGGCCGCGTCCGCCGACAGCATCGGTCCGCCCGGCGGCAGCGCGCGATAGCTTTCCACCACATAGCTGACCAGCATCAGATGCCCGTCCATGCCGAGCAGCAGGAAGGTGCCCAGGATCGAGAGGAACTGGCCCACGACCTGCGTCGGCTGGCCCGATTGCGGATCGACCATGGCGGCGAAACCCAGGCCCATGGCGTTGCCGATGGTCTCGCCCGCCACGAACGCGGCGGCATATCCGATCTGGACCGAAAACCCAATGGCGAGGCCGGCCAGCACCTCGCCCGCGACCATCATCACGCCTTCGATGCTGGCGATGCCGTCATGCGGCAGGGTGATGGTGACGCTGTTCAATGCGGCGATGCCGAGGCCGAGCGAGAGGATGAGGCGCAGTTGCAGCGGCACGGCGGGCGCGCCGAAGACGGGGGCGGCGATGAAGGCGGCGCCGGGGCGGATCATCGCGATCAGCCAGACCCATAGCTGGTTCTCGACCCCGACGAAGCCGGGCGCGATGAGCCCCCCGCCCGCGCTCATCGCATGACGTCCGGGATGCGCTCGAATATCTCGCGGGTGAAGTCCGCGATCAGCACCATGATCGACCCGCCGAAGATGACGAGCGTGATGCCCACGACGATCAGCTTGGGCACGAAGCTCAGCGTCGCCTCGTTGATCGAGGTCGCCGCCTGGATCATGCCCAGCAGCAGGCCCGCGATCAGCGCGGGGATGAGGATGGGCGCGGCCGCCAGCGCCGTGATCCACAGCGCCTGATTGGCGAGCCCCATGAAGAAATCGGCGTTCTCCATCCTTCAAGCCCCTAGGTCGCGAAGGAGCTGGCGAGGGAGCCCATGGTCAGCGCCCAGCCATCCACCAGCACGAACAGCAGCAGCTTGAACGGCATGGAGATGATCGTAGGCGAGAGCATCATCATGCCCAGCGCCATCAAGGTGGAGGCGATGACAAGATCGATGATGAGGAAGGGCAGGAAGATCATGAAACCGATCTGGAAGGCGGTCTTCAACTCGCTGGTGACGAAGGCCGGCAGCATGATGCTGAACGGCACGTCCGACACGCTGGCATAGGGCTTGGCCTCGGCAAGGTTGGAGAACAGCATCAGGTCCGCCTGCCGCGTCTGCTTCGCCATGAAGCCGTGCAGCACCTTGGCCGAGCGGCCGACCGCTTCCTCGATCGAAATCTGGCCCGCGCCATAGGGGGTGAACGCCTGCGTGTTGATCTGGTCGATCGAGGGACGCATCACGAACAGCGAGAGGAACAGGGCAAGGCCGACGAGCACCTGATTGGGCGGCGTCTGCTGCAGGCCCAGCGCTTGCCTCAACAACGAGAGCACGATGATGATGCGGGTGAAGCTGGTCATCATCAGCACCAGCGACGGCAGCACCGTCAGCAGGCTCATGAGGACAAGGATCTGGAGGCTGAGCGAGAGCGGGCGGCCCTCGCCCGAGATCGTGCCCATGGCGCGGGTGAGAGCGCCCGAATTGTCCACCGGCGCCGCGGGCACGGCCTGCGCGGCGGCCTGTGCCAGCGCCGGGTTCGTTATCAGGATACCGCCGACCAGAATGGCGCCGGCGAGCAAGACCATCCTAGCGCGCACGGGGTGTCCCCGAGGGGATGGCGCCCGGGCGGCCTTCCGCGATCTTCTCGATCCGGTTGCGGGTGACGGAAATCAACAGGCGCTGTCCCTCGAACTCGACCACGGCCAGCTTGCCGAAGGTGCCCATGGGCAGCGCCTCGACCAGCTTGAGCGCGCGGTCGCCCTGCCCCGCGCCGATCATGCCGGGCTGATATTTGCGCCAGAGCCACAGGGCCCCGAACGCCAGCCCGCCGACCAGCGGAAGCAGAATGACAAGTTTGAGGAAATACCAGAGCATCAACCGCGCCTTTCGACCCCGGCCATCCGCGTTTCCGTCGTTGCAACGTCCACGATGCGAATGCCGTAGCGGCCGTTTACCTGAACGACCTCGCCCTTGGCAATCAGCGCGCCGTTCACCATGATATCCAGCAGATCGTCGGCCTGACGGTCCAGCTCGACCACGCTGCCCTCGGCCAAATCCATGACCTCGGCGAGCTTCAGAGAGGTGGAACCGACCTCCACCGACATGCGCACGGGAATGTCCGCCAGCAGGCGGAACTGGCGGCTGGCGGCCATGCGGTCGATGCCGCCGTCCAGTTCGGCGACGCCCAGCTTCGGCGCTTCGCTCATGTCACTCATTGATGTGTTCCCTGTGCAAGTTTTTCGATCATGAAGGCGGCGCGGCCATCCTGTTCGCCGATGGAGCCATGGGCGACGATGCGGTCCCCCACGATCAGCGGCAGGCTGCGGTTGAGGTTGACGGGGATGATGTCCCCGGCCCTGAGTTTCAGAAGCTCGGCCAGCGACAGGCTGGGCCGGGCCAGCACGGTGCGCGCGGGCAGGCGGATATTGCCCATCTGGTGCGCGATGCGGGCGCGCCAAGCCGGGTCGTCGCGATTGGCTTCGTCGCGCACCTTGGTGCCCAGCAGCGGCTCTATGGCGCGCAGGCCGGCCAGCGGATACAGGATGTCGACCGGCCATTCATCGTCGCCCACCAGGCTGACGATGAAGCGCTGCACGACCATCTGGTCGCTCGGCTGCTGCGTGGCGGCAAAGCCGATGCCGGTTTCGCGCGCGACAAGCCCGGCCTCCAGCGGCAGGGTTTCGGCCCAGCATTCCACCAGCCGCTTCATCAGCGCGTCGGACAGGCGCACGATCACCCGATCCTCGATCGGTGTGAATTCGGCGCGCGCGCCGGACTGGCGGCGGCCGGTGCCGCCATAGAAGCAATCGACGATGGTGGAGATCATGCCGGCGTCCATGCGCAGCAGCACATTGCCCTTGAGCGGCTGCAGGCGATAGACGCCGATGCTGGAAAAGCGCGGCACCTGGCCGGACCAGACGCCGAAATCGGCCACGTCGACCGGCCGGGCCACGACCTTCGGCCGCCCCCCCACCATCGGCTCCAGCAACACGCGCAGACGCCGGCCGAGCTTTTCGCCCAGCCGGTCCACGCCCGACAGCATCATGGGCGACTGCGTATCGCCGCGACCCAGTGCAATTGGTTGAACGTCATCCATTCCCAGTCAGTCCCCCGCCCGAGCGCGAAGGGACTGACCCAGCGCCGGACAGCCCTATTGAATAACGAAATTGGTAAAATAAACGTTATCGACGCCCCCGTAGCCGGTCTTCTGCTTGAGGATATCGTTGATCGTTTTCTTCAGCTGCGCCTGCAGCGCTTCCTTCCCCCGGGGGGTCGAAAGGGCCAGCTGCTGTTGCTCGGCGAGCATCATCAGCACCGCCGAACGGATGGCCATTTCATGGGTTTTCATCGCTTCGATCACGCGGCCGTCATAATAGGTCGAGATCGCGATGGAGATCTGCGCGAAGGAATCGCTGTCCGCCATGTTCGACGTGAAGGGCGCCTGCACCTGGAAATAGGTGGCCTGATATCTGGAGGGATCGCTGGGCACGGGCAGGTCGATTCCGTGCTTTTTGGCGCCTTCATGGCCTCCCGCCGCGTCATGGCCGGCGCCCGCCTCATGCTCGGCGGCCTCGGCCTTGGCCGCGAAGGACTTGCCGACTTCCTCGGCATCCTCGCCCTTGAGGACGAGTTGCGGGCGGTTGAAATCTTCCTTCGGCCCTTCGGCCTTCTTGCTGAAGACGCCGGCCGCATACAGCCCGCCGACCGTGCCCGCGCCGCCCACGACAAGAGCGACGACGAGCATGACGATGAGCTTCATCGACCCGCTCTTCTTTTTTTTCGCTGCCCCCGCTTCGTCGCTCATTTTTCCCAGATCCCCATCAGTTCCGATCACGCATAGCGCGTGCCGCGGCCATCACGCCCGCCACGGTCGTCCCGCCGGTCCTGCGAGTCGCCCGATCCAATTACGGCCGCATCGCGCAAAGCTTTAGCCGCGCCCTGGGCATTTCCGCCGCCATGGCCCGCGCCATTGCCGTTCTGGCTCATATTCTGGGCCTGCGCGGACTGGGACTGGCCCTGCCCCTGGTTCCAGCCGCCCTGCCCCGCCGGATTCTGGCCGCCAGCGTTCGCCTGCGCGCTGTCGGCGACATGATTGACGCGATCGACACGGATGTCGGCGATGCGCACGCCGGGCTGGTTCTCCGCACGGCGAAGATCATTGTCTGCGGACAGCGCCGCGCGGGCGGCCTCCGTCTTCACGGTCAGGTCGGCCTCCGGCCCAAGCGCCGTGTTTCGGATATCGACCCGCATGGCGCCCAGATTTTCGGGCGACAAGTGGAAGCTGCCCTGCCCCTCCCGTGCCACGACATGGGCGATATCCCGCGACACGCCGTCGAGCCACTGGTTGCCGACCGCCAGATCGACAACGCTCTGGCCAAGGCTGGCGCCCAGATCGGGCGTGGCGGTGTTGGTGGCGATCGCGCCCACATCCAGCGAGGCAACGCCGGACGAAGGGTCGGGCGATGCGACGGGCGACGTCAGGGCCGCCAGCGCGGGCGAAACCGGACCGCCATCGCCGTCCGCCACCCTGGCGCGCGCGGCGGCATCCTCATGGCCCTTTGCCGGGGCCGCAGGCTTGATCTGTCCCGCAGCATCCGACGCCACTTCAGGCGCGCGTGGGGAGGAAGCGGGCTTTACCCCGGCAGTCGCCATGCGCGCGGCGACCATCGCCGGGGCCTTGCCGTCAGTCTTCGCCATGTCGGTCGATAGCCCGGCTTGCGCTACCAGTGCGGGGATCACGACAGCCCCGGCCGCTGGTGCGCCCTGCCCCTGCACGCTGCCGGTCGCCGGCGGCGCGACCTTAACGGCCACGCTCCCGTCGTTCGCCATGGCCGGCACGGGCTGGTCGATGGCGGCAGCCATGGTCCGGGAGGCCGCGCGCGGTGGCTGTGCAACAGCCTCGTCTTCGGACTGCAGGACCGGCGGCGAAAGCGGACTGGCGGCATGTTCAGCGCGCGTAACAACCACTGAAACGGGTTCCGACGTCCCTGTCGGGGACTGCGCCGGTGACGGTTGCGCCTGCGCGGGCAATGACGGTGCCGTTGCCGTCTGCACGGATGTCGGCGTCGCCCCCTGCACGGGCATCGGCAATGGTGTCGGGGTGGGCGCGGACGGCATGGCCGCCATCATGACGGCACGCCCTGCGCCGGTTGCCTGACCTGCCCCGGCCACCAGGCCCAGCAAGGCCGTGGCCTCCGCCATCGGCGCTGCCGGCAGGGCCTCGCCGGAAGACGATGGCGGCACCGGCTGGGTGGTCGGCGCTGCCATGCCGGTCGCCCCTTGCGCATGCGGCTGCACGACGGGCGCCGCGACGGCAGCCTGTGCGGTGTGCATCAGCGGCGGCGAAAGCGGATCGGCGGATGTCCTGGCGCGTTCGAGCGGCCCTGTGACCGCCACCGGCGACGACGCAGAAGCCTGCACCGGCCCGGATGTGGCCGGAGCCGGCACCACCTGATCCGCCACGACAGCGGTGGGCGCCTGGGCGGGCGCGGACGTCACCTCGGCGGGGGCAGCCTCCGGCGCGGCATCGGCCGCCTGTTTCCAGGCGGGCTTGTCCGACTTCCTGCCCTTCTTCGTTCCATCGGCCAAAGCCTCATCATGAGCGCCGCGACGGCGCACCGGGGCGGCATCCGCCTTCCCGGCGCTGTCCACCAGCGCGCTGAAATCCGTGGCGGGGTGCTTCCCCCCGGCATGGAGTTTGCCGGCGCGCATCGTCGCCTTCTGTGTCGGCAGGCTGTCGAGCATGGTCACGGTCATGAGTCCCCTTCCCTCATCTGCATCTTGCGGTAGCGCGGCAGTGCGGCGATCTTCGCCTCCACATGCGCGTCGAGTGCGGCCCGTATTCTGTCGCGCAGGCGCTCGGCGATCTCGCGTTCGCGATTGGCCTCCACCCTGCGTCCCTGTTTTTCGTCCAGCTTGCGGCGCGCATCGTACAGCGCGCCATCCAGCTGCCGCCCGGCCTGTTCCAGCCGGGTCGCCAGCTCGCGATAGGCGGCAAAGCTGCCGCCCATGGACACACCGTCGCCCTCGAACAGGCTGGCGCGGACATTTTTGAGGCGTTCCGCATTGCGCGCGATGCCATCGGCCTCTTCCTGCGCGCGCGCGGTTTCCACCACCGCCAGCGCATGCTGGACATGGCGTACCCGCAAGACGCGGTGGCGGCGCTGGAGCATGTTCTTCACCGGCCGAACTCGCTGACGAGCGCGGCGGCGCTGGTATCAAGGTCGATGCGGCTCTTCTGGTCCTGCCGCAGGAAATCGAGCAGCTCCTGCCGGCGCGACACCGCCTCGTCGATCACCGGATCATTGCCGGGGCGATAGGCGCCCATCAGGATGAGATCGCGATTTTCCTCATAGGCAGCCCACAGGCTGCGATAGGCAGCAGCGGCGGCGAGATGCTCGTCGTCCACCACATCGGCCATCACGCGCGACAAGGACTTGCCGATGTCGATCGCCGGGAAGATCGCCTGTTCGGAAAGATGGCGGGAGAGGACGAAATGCCCGTCCACAATGGCACGGGCGGCGTCCACGATCGGATCGTCGGTATCGTCGCCATCGGCAAGCACCGTATAGAGCGCGGTGATCGATCCGCCCGAGCGGCTGTCCACGCCCGCGCGCTCCACCAGGCGCGGGATAAGCGCCAGGGCGGAGGGCGGATAGCCCTTCATCGCCGGCGGCTCGCCCAATGCCAGCCCGATTTCGCGCTGGGCATGGGCGCAGCGCGTCAGGCTGTCGATCAGCAGCAGCACCTTCTTGCCGCGCGCCCGGAAATATTCGGCGATGGCGGTCGCGCGGGAAGCGGCGCGCAGGCGCATCACCGGCGGATGATCGGCCGGCACGGCGACGACGATGCTCTTCTGCAGCAGGCCGCCGGAGAGCTTGGTTTCCAGGAAATCGCTGACCTCGCGCCCGCGCTCGCCGATGAGCCCCGCGACGACGATGTCCGCCTCGGCCCCGGCGATCATCTGGCCCATGAGCACGGACTTACCGACGCCCGAGCCGGCGATGATGGCGATGCGCTGGCCGCGGCCGGCGGTGAGCAGCGCATTGACCGCGCGCACGCCCAGGTCGAACGGCTCGGTCACGCGGCCGCGATCCAGCACATTGCCCTGCACGCCATTGAGCGGCCAGGTGCCGCCGGCGATGATCGGTCCCTTGCGGTCGAGCGGCTGGCCCATCGCGTCGATGACCCGGCCGATCAGCCCCTCGCCCACCTGCACCATGTTCGCCGCGCTGTCCGGTTCCACCCGCGCGCCGCGTTCCAGCGGCGCCCCGGCGTCGAGCGGCACCAGCAGGGTGCGGTTGTTGCGAAAGCCCACCACTTCGGCCCGCGCGACCGTGCCGTCCGTGGCTGTCACCCGCGCGCCCGCGCCGATGGGGCGGGTGAAACCGGTCACTTCCAGCATGCCGGCATCATGCGCGACCAGCCGGCCGACATGGCGCGGCGCCCTGCTGGGCAGCTGCAGATGGTCGAGCAGCGTTTCCGCCTGGGCGAGTCCGGCCTTCAGCATGGGTCAGGCCCGTCCTTCCATATTGTCGAGCAGCGCGTGCAGGCGCGACAGGCGCACATCCGGCCCGTCCTCGATCCAGCCGTCGGCGGTATCGAGCCGCACGGAGCCGCGCCGCATCTGCAGGTCGGCAACCACCGGCACGGCCAGCGTCGCGCCTTCCAGCAGCGGAATATCGTCCGGATGGAGATGCAGGGCGTTCTTGCCGTCGCTCTCGTCCACGCAGGCGGCCACCGCCTCGCAGCGTTCGCGCAGCAACTCCGTATCGATGGCGACTTCGCCCACGATCTGGCCGACAAGGCGGATGACCGCCGCCGACAACATGGTGGAGAGCGTGCCGGGATCGGCGGGCGAGAGCTGTTCCAGCGCGGCGGCAAGCCGCTGGCGCGTGTCATGATCCTCGCCATGGGATTGCGCGGTGATGCGGCAGCCCTCTTCGAAACCCATGGTGAAGGCTTCGACCCGCGCCTGTTCCAGCGGATCGAACGGCGCTTCCGGCTCGGGCTCCGCCGGGCGCTGGGCATGCACTTCCTGGCCATCGGCATAGAGCGCGCGAAAGCTGCTGCGCTGGTTTGCCGCCGCGCGGAAACCGCCAAGGGCGATGGCCGTCACATGCTGCGCATCGGCCGGATTGAGCAGCCTAGACAAAGTCGTTGCCCTTTCCGCCAAGCATGATGGTGCCGGCGTCGGCCATGCGGCGGGCGGTGGCGACGATGACCTTCTGGGCCTCGATCACCTCGGCCAGGCGGATCGGGCCGCGCTCTTCCATCTCGTCGGCAATCGCCTGGGCGGCGCGGCTCGACATGCAGTTGAAGATCTTGCCCTTCAGCATCTCGTTCGCGCCCTTCAGCGCGAAGACAAGCATGTCGTTGTCGATGGTGCGCATCAGCGTGCTGAGGTTCTTCTCGTCCATCTCCACCAGATTGTCGAAGACGAACATCTCCTCCTCGATGGACTGGGCGATGGCCTTGTCGCGCTTGACCAGCGCCTTGATGATCCGCTGTTCATTGTCCTTGCGGACATTGTTCATGATCGCGGCCGCCTCGCTGGTGCCGCCACGCTGGGTCGCCGCGCCCTGGCTGGCGACGGGCGCGCCACGCAGCAGCAGGTCTTCCAGCTCGTCCAGCGCCTCGCTGCTGACCGGGCCGAGCGTCGCGATGCGATAGACCACGTCTTCCTGGCATTCGGCGGGCAGCAATTGCAGCACGTCGGCGGCAATCGGCGGCTCCAGATGGGCGAGCACGATGGCCATCACCTGCGGATGCTCCGCGTCGATGATGGCGGCAACTTCCTTGGGCTCCATCCATTTGAGCATTTCCAGCCGGGTCGAGCGGGTCGGCGGCGTGATCTGCGACAGAATATTCTCCGCCCGGCCGGGGCCGAGCGCCTTGGTCATCGCGCCGCGAATATGCCGGGTCGCGCCATAGCCGATGGTGGTGCGCCGCTTCGCCTTGTTGACGAAATGGTCCAGCGCCTGGTTGACCTCGTCCACCTCGACATCGGCGACGTCGTACATGGCATAGCCAAGCTGGCGCACTTCCTCGGGCTCCAGCCGCGCCAGGATCTGCGCGGCCTCGTCCTCGTCGAACAGCATCAGCAGCACGGCGGCGGCGGCGCTGCCCTTCAGCGCGGGGTCGGCGGATATGGCCCCGGCGCCCATTGCAGCCTCAGGCATTTTCCTTCTTCCCTTCCTTCAGGAGGTCGCGGACGACGAGCGCGGCGCGGTCGGGGTCCTGCTTGACGAAGTTGCGGATCAGGTCGGCGCGCTGGGCATAGTCCGGCGTCGAGGAGATCATGTCGAGCGTGACCGGACGGTCCGGATCATGCGGCGCGGCGCGGGTCATCTCGGCGGAGATCTCGCGGCCGATCTGCTGCCCCTGCGCGGCGCGCTCGGCGGCGGCTTCCTCGCGGGCGGCGGCGCGGCGCTTGAGCAGCGGGCGACCGAGGCCGAAGATCAGCACCAGCGCGACCAGCAGGGCAGAGACGTTGCGGGCAAGCATGGAAACCCAATCGGCCTCATACCAGAGGGCCACCACCTCGGTCGCCTTGGCAAAGCCGCGCGAGGAGAGCGCCACCGTGTCGCCACGGGTCTGGTCGAAGCCGACCGCGCCCTTCACCAGCGCTTCGAGCGCGGCGATTTCCTGTGCCGAGCGCGGCTTGCCATCGGCGCCATTGTCCAGCGCAACCGCGACCGACAGCCGCTTGACGGTGCCGACCGCGTCGCGGGTGACGGAGACTTCGCGGCCCAGCTCGAAATTGCGGTTGAAGGTTTCGGCGGTCTTCATCGGCGCGTCGGCCGGCGTCGCGGGACCGGCGGCGGCCTGCGTGCCATTGGCGGTCTGGGCCGGCGGCGGTGTCGTGGCGGCGGTGGCCGGCGGCGGCGCAGTGTTGGAGATGGCGCCGGGAATACCGCCCGCCTCGCCAACCGCGCCATTTTTGCCGGCTTCCCAGCTGCCCTGTTCGGAACGCAGGCGCGCTTCGTCCTGCGGATAGGTTTCGCGCGTCGCCTGCCGCTCGGCGAAGTTCAGTTCGGCATGGACCTCGGCGGAGAATTTGTCGGCGCCGAGAATGGGCGTCAGCAGGGCGGTGACGGCCTGGCGATAACGTTCCTCCATGCGGGTCTGCGCGGTGAACTGGCGATCGTTTGTGCCATCGGCTTCGTCATTGGACAGCAGGCGGCCATTCTGGTCGACCACCGACACCGCGTCCGGCGTCAGTTCCGGCACCGAAGACGCGACGAGGTGGACGATGGCCTGCACCTGCTCCTGCGACAGGCTGCGGCCATTGGAAAGACGCAGCATCACCGAGGCGGAGGGCTTCACCCGGTCGCGCAGGAACACGCTGGGCGGCTCGACCGCGAGGTGAACGCGGGCGCTCTCGACGGAGTCGATGGCTTCGATGGTGCGGGCAAGGTCCATTTCCCGCGCCGAGCGCAGCTTTTCGCCCTCGACCGCGCGGCTGGCGCCCATGGGCATGGAATCGATCATGCTCGCGCCGTCGGGCGCGCTCTTGGGCAGCCCTTCGGAGGCGAGCAGCATCTTCGCCTTGAAATAATCGTCCTGATTGACGGTGATCGCGCCGGACGAGCTGAAGTCGTGGGTGATGCCCTTCTTGTCGAGCACATCGGCCACGGCGGCCTGATCGGCCTCGGGCAGGCCACGGAACAGGTCGCGCTGCGGCGGCTCGCGCAGGGCCAGCCAGGCAAGCCCCGCCAGCGCGACGACGCCCAGCATGCCGAGCATCGGCAGGCTGCGGGCGATCGCAGGCTGTTTCAGGAAGCCGGTGATCCGGGAACGGAAGGCGTCGACGCCGCCCCCGCCCGAAGCGAGAGCCGGCAGCGCCGGTGCGGATGCGGCCTGGCCGCCATCAAGGGTAAGGTTCGCGTCGCTCATAGCTTACACCGGCATGCTCATGATGTCTTTATATGCGGACAGCAGCTTGTTGCGGACCTGAAGGGTCGCCTCGAAGCCGATGGATGCCTGCTGCTTGGCAAGCATGACCGCGGCGATGTCTGTCGTTTCGCCCTTTTCGAACGCGGTGGCGGCGTCGCCGGCCTTGTTCTGCAGGTCGTTGACCTGGGCGAGCGCGTCGCGCATCGCGCTGGTGAAGTCGGTCGCCTTCGCGCCGGCCGTGCCGCCGATATCGGCCGCGCCGCCAGCCGCGCCGGCCGAGCCGACGTCGCGCAGGGCGGCGTTCTTCTGCAGGATGGCATTGCGGATCGCCATCACGCTGTCTGTCGAGATGCCGGACATGGCTCAGCCCTCCTTCAAGCGGCGGCCAGCTCGCGCATCTCGGCAAGCCGATAGCGCAAGGTGCGTTCGGAAATGCCCAGCTTGCGGGCCGCGAGGGCGCGATGGCCATCGGTCTCGCGCAGGGCATGGCGGATGGCGTCGATCTTCGACATGCGGGCCACATCCTGCAGCCGCATCGGCGGGGCGTTGCGCATCTGCGGCGTGACCGGGGAGGGCGCCGCAGCGACCGGGGCGATCGAAAGGTCTTCCGGCGTGATCCGGCTGCCTTCGCGCAGCACGACGGCGCGCTGGAGCATGTTGCCAAGCTCACGGGCATTGCCGGGCCAGCGATGGTCGAGCAGGCAGTCCATCGCCTCGGCGGTCGGCCAGGGGAAGACATCCTGCGCGCCGGCATGGCGATATTGACGCAGCAGCAGCGCAGCGGTGATCGCGGGAATATCCTGGCGGCGCTCGGCCAGCGGCCGTAGTTCCAGCGGCATCACGTTGAGGCGCCAGTACAGATCGCTGCGGAACCGGCCGGCGTCGCATTCGGCGACGAGGTCGCGGTTGCAGGCCGCGATCACGCGGACATTGACCGGCACCGGATGGGTGGCGCCGACAGGCAGGATTTCGCCTTCCTGCAGCGCGCGCAGCAGCTTGGCCTGAAGGGCGAGCGGCAGTTCGGCGATTTCGTCGAGGAACAGCGTGCCGCCGTCCGCCGCCAGGAACAGGCCGTCCGAAGCTGCCGCCGCGCCGGTGAAGGCGCCCTTGCGGTGGCCGAAGAGCATCGCTTCCATCATGGTTTCGGGCAGCGCCGCGCAGTTGACGGCGATGAAGTCGCGATCGTTGCGGGTGCTGTTGGCGTGCAGGAAGCGCGCCATGCCTTCCTTGCCGGTGCCGGTGTCGCCCTGGATCAGGACGGTGGCGTCGCTGCGGGCGATACGGGCGGCAAGGCCCATCAGCTTCGCGCTGCCAGCGTCGCCCACCGCCGGCATGCCGGCCTGACGGGCCAGCTCGGCGATCAGCGCCATGCCCAGGGAAGCATCGTCAAGGCCGAAGGCGACACGGGCGGGCATGCCGTTGGCGGCGGGCTGATAGCTCGGCGCGCCGGGGCGATAATCCACCAGGATGTCGCGATGGGTCGCATGGGCGATTTCGCCGCTCAGCAGGATGCGGACGGCACCACGCTCGCGCGGCGCATCGGCGCAAACCGTGCCACAGGCAATATAGGCATTGTCGAGCCACAGTCGCAGACCCGGTATCAGGCCGCACACGCCAAGGCTCATGTCCAGTCCAGACATGCAAATCGTCCCCATCTTGCAATGACCGGAGCCCCCGCTCCCGCCACCCCTTTCGATAGGGCCAATCTGACCTGCGATGCTTATGATATGGTTAACGTATGGAAACCCTTGCCGGCAAAGCGGCAAAAAATTTCCGCATCGACCGGCAAACATGCCGCCGGCCGGTATCGAAGGGGTGGCCTTTGCCTTTCACCCCGTCTTTCCCCCTGCCCGGCCCGCACCGGATCGCGCGCAAAAATTCCAATGAATCCCGCGCATTATGCGCGCGCGCTCGTGAGGAAGAAAAAAATGCGGGTGGGCATAAAGGTTCCCGCCAGCGCGTCGTTATCCCCTTTCGAGGCCGCAAGCGCCGCTTGGCAGCGACCTGATCTTGAAGCGGAAAGGGAATATCCATGACTGTCATCAACACCAATGTCGCTGCCCTGCGCGCCAGCAATGCCAGCAACTCGGCCAATATGAGCCTGCAGACCGCGCTGGAGCGCCTGTCGACCGGCAAGCGCATCAACAGCGCCAAGGACGACGCCGCCGGCCTCGCCATCTCTTCGAAAATGACCGCCGAAATCCGCGGCCTGACCGCCGCCGCCCGCAACGCCAATGACGGCATCTCGCTGGCCCAGACGGCCGAAGGCGCGATGGGCGAAGTCGGCAACATCGTGCAGCGTATCCGCGAACTGGCGGTACAGGGCGCCAACGGCACGCTGACCCTGGCCGACCGCACCGGCATCCAGGCGGAAGTCACGCAGCTGACCGACCAGATCACCAGCATCGTCGGATCGACCAAGTTCAACGGCACCGCGCTGCTCGGCGGCGGCGCCACCGGCACGACCTTCACCATCCAGACCGGCAACACCGCCGCCGACACCGTGGACGTCACCGTTGCGGGCATGGCGCTTGCCGACCTTGGCCTTGGCGCGCTGAACTTCGCCGACGCGACCGGCGCCGGCGCATCGGGTGCCCTCGCCACGCTGGACACCGCGATCAACACGATCTCGTCGGCCCGTGCGACCCTGGGCGGTTCGCAGAGCCGCCTGGAAGCGACGGTTTCGAACCTGAACTCCACGATCACCAACATGACCGAAGCCCGCTCGCGCATCGAAGATGCCGACTTCTCGGCCGAAACCACCGCGCTCGCCAAGTCGCAGATCCTCTCGCAGGCCTCGACCGCGATGCTCGCCCAGGCGAACCAGAGCTCGCAGAGCGTGCTCAGCCTGATCCGCTAAAGCATTTTCCAGTCAGGTGGCATCACCTGACGGCTCGGAAAATGAGGCAGAGCAGCGGCACCAGATTGACCGGCTGAGGTATTGGTCCACCGACAGCCGTTCATAAGACCCCCGGCACATCAACAGTCCCCACCGTGCCGGGGGTCCTTCCTTTCGATCGAACGGCCAAGCGAAACCCTCGTCCCCCCGGGCGAGGGTTTCATCGCATTTGCACGGGCCCCGGACTTGGAAATATGTCGAAACATGCCCATGAAGGGGGTCATGTCGTCCTTTTCCCGCCGCGACCTGATCGCCGCATCCAGCGCCGCCGCGCTCTTCCCCTCAGCCCTGCGTGCGCAGACGCGCGGATCGGCGTTCAGCTGGGCCGGCCTGGTCGCGCAGGCGGAAAAACTGTCCCGGTCGCCCTATCGGAACGTGCCGTCCAGGCCGGGGGCGGAGAAGGTCAATTATGACGCGCTCCACAAGGCGGTGTTCAGGGACGAACGCATGCTGTGGGGCGACCTGCCCGGCGACACCGGCGTCCGCTTCTTTCCTGTGCATCAGTTCGCCAGCCAGCCGGTGACGATCAGCGTCGTCGAAGGCGGGCGGGCAAGCCCGGTCCGCTACGATCCCGCGATGTTCGACATGCCGGCAGATCATCCGCTGGCACGGATGGGGCCGGATGCGGGCTTTTCGGGCTTCCGCCTGATGAATGCCGCGCGCGACGGCGACTGGCTGGTCTTCATGGGGGCGAGCTATTTCCGGGCGGCGGGGGCGCAGAAGCAATATGGCCTTTCGGCCCGCGCCATCGCCATCAACACGTCGAAGCAGCCGGAGGAGTTTCCGCGCTTCACCAGCTTCTGGCTGGAGCGGACGGGGGACAATGCGCTGACCGTCTACGCCCTGCTGGACGGCCCCAGCATTGCCGGCGCCTATCGCTTCCGCAACCGCTTCGACAAGGCGGGCGTGCATCAGGATGTGGACGCCGCGCTCTTTCCCCGCCGGGAGATCCCCGAGCTGGGCCTGATGCCGATGACCAGCATGTTCTGGTTCGACGAGGCGCATCGCAGCATCGCCACCGACTGGCGGCCCGAAGTCCATGATTCCGACGGCATGGCGATGCGGTCCGGCGACGGCACCGCCCATTTCCGCCCGCTCGCCAACCCGAAGGCGCCGCGCGTCAGCGTCTTTGCCGAGCGCAATCCGGCCGGGTTCGGCCTGATCCAGCGAGACCGGAATTTCGATCATTATCAGGATGATGGCGTGTTCTACGAACGCCGCCCCTCGCTCTGGGCCACGCCTGCCAGGCCGCTGGGCGAGGGCACGGTGCGGCTCTACGAATTTCCCACCAACAGCGAATATGATGACAATGTGGCGGCCTATTGGGTGCCCGATGCGGCCGTGCGCCCCGGCAAGCGGATCGACGCATCCTACCGGCTCGACTGGACGTCCGCCGATGTCGAGGCGCCATCGCGCGTCGTCGCCGTTCGCAAGGGCAAGATCGAGGTTCCTCCGTCACAACCCGAGAGCAAGGCGGTTCGCCTTGTCGCGGATTTCGCGGGGTTGGACGCAAAGGACGGCATCGTCGCGTGGACGGATGTAAAGGGCGGAACGCTGGACAAGAAGGCGCTTTACCCGATCGTCGGCCAGGCGGGCATGTGGCGGCTCGTGCTGGATATCATGCCCGCGGGCGCTGGCCAGATCGACATTCTGGCCCAGTTGCGCGGCCCTGGCGATCGGCCCGCCAGCGAACTGCTGCATTATCCCTTCTACCCGTGAATGGACCTTTTCCACCCCTGAATTGGAAGTTTACGGGAACCTGTCCGACTGCTTCAGGTTATAGCAAGGCAGAATATTTCAAAATGTAGCAAGAAAATGGGTCATCGGCTTGGTCTGACCAAGCCGCTCAACGGTCGGGAACAACAGTGTGAACAAGGCGGACTTGGGCAACAAGGCAATGGCTGAGCAGCGTGCGGCCAGGCAAGCGCGCCTGTCGCCCTCGCAAACACCCCCCTTCGACAACCTGCCTCCGGATGCGCCGATTGCGATGCCCATCCAGGATTTCGCGCGCCAGCCGCTGATGGGGCGGATGCGTGCCGTGCAGCCGGTCGATTATCACATGGTCGCCCGGCGCATCCTGGTGGTCGCCATGTCCGCTGTGCCGGCCTGGATCGCGATGCGCGAAATGCAGCGGACCATCGGCATGGACGGGCTGTCCGGCTGGGAAGTCCTGTACCTGCTGCTGTTCATCCCGCTCTTCGCCTGGATCGCCTTCGGCTTTTCCACCGGCCTGCTGGGCTTCCTGGTGACGACGGTGCGCGAACAGAAGATCATGCGCCGGCTGGACGCGATGCCGGCGCAGCCGCCCAGGGGCCGCACCGCCATCCTGCTGCCGGTCTGCAACGAGGATTTCCTGGGCGTGCTCGGCCGCCTCTCGATCATGGAGCGGTCGCTGGCCAGGACGATGGGCGCGGATCGCTTCGATGTCTTCATCCTGAGCGATTCCAGCGCCGAAAACGGCGTGATGGAGGCCCAGACCTACAGCCAGATGCGCCGGTCGTTCACGCTGCCCGTCTATTATCGCCGCCGCGCCGAGAATATCGGCCGCAAGCCCGGCAATATCGCCGAATGGGTACGGCGTCAGGGCGGCGGCTATGACTATATGATCGTGCTGGATGCCGACAGCCTGATGAGCGGGCAGACGATGACGCGCCTTGCCGCCGACATGGAACGTCATCCGCATGTCGCGCTGATCCAGACCATCCCCTCCGTCGCCGGCGCGAGTACGCTGTTCGCGCGCTGGCAGCAATTTGCCGGGCGCCTCTACGGCCCGATCTCCGCCATCGGCATGATCTGGTGGTCGGGCTCCGAGGGCATGTTCTGGGGCCATAATGCGATCGTGCGGGTCAGCGCCTTTGCCGAAAGCTGCGGCCTGCCCGAATTGCCCGGCCGCGCGCCCTTTGGCGGCCACATCATGAGCCACGACATGATCGAGGCCGCGCTGCTGCGGCGCAGCGGCTGGTCGTGCCACATGGTGATGGCCGACGACAGTTTCGAGGAATTCCCCCCGTCCCTGCCCGACCTTGCGATCCGCGACCGCCGCTGGTGCCAGGGCAATATGCAGCATGTGCCGTTGCTGAAGAACATCGTCGGCCTGCATCCGGTCAGCCGGTTCCAGCTGCTCGTCGGCGCATCCGCCTATGCGACGTCGCCGCTGTGGCTGGCGATGATCCTGCTCATCATGGCCGGCGAGTTCGCGGGCGCATGGACCACGGTCGCCATGCTGCCTTCGGGATCGCTGCTGGCGCTGACCGCCGTGCTGCTGTTCGGCCCCAAGCTGATGGGCATCGCCTGGGCGCTGTGGGCGCCCGAGCGGCGCGAGGGCTTTGGCGGCACCATGTCGATCCTGCGCGGCGCGACGGCCGATATCATCCTGTCCATCCTGATGGCGCCGATCAGCATGTTGACGCAGACCATCAACCTGGCCGGCATCCTGGCCGGCAGGAAAAGCGCCTGGAACGGCCAGACCCGCGACCGCGACGGCATCGCGTTGCGCGACGCCTTCCGGCTGTTCAGGCCGCATGTCGTCCTGGGCGCGGCAATGGTGGTCGCGGCGATCGCCAGCGGCATTTCGATGATCTGGCTGTCGCCGATCTTCGTCGGCCTGCTGATGGCGCCGTTCGTCGCATCGCTGACGGCGCGCAAGGATCTGGGCCGGGTTGCCGCGGCGCATGGCGTCTTCGAGGTGCGCGATCCCTGGTGGCGCCAGGTGCGCGTGACGGAGCTTGCGCGTCCGGCGCCGATCCTGAGGGGGCGCGAACTGGCGATCCCGGCGCGGCCGCTGGCGCTTGCCGCCAATGACGGCTGGTGAAACCGGCGGTCAGTCCCAGTCGGCGAGCATCGTCCGCAGCTTGTCGAGCGCGGATTTCTTGATCTGGCAGACCCGCGCCGCGCCGATATCCAGCGTCTGGCCGATTTCCTCCAGATTGAGTTCCTCGACGAAATAGAGTTGCAGCACCAGCGCCTCGCGCTGCGGCAGCTTGCCGATGCAGGCGGCGACCGCCGACTTGAGCGATTCGCGCTCAAGGATATCGTCGGCGCGATCCTCGACATCGGCGAACCACATCGACTGGTCCGAATAGACTTCGTCCATGCTGCTGTGCTGCACCATCTCCGCGCTGTCGGCCAGTGCGCGATAATCCGCCGGCGCCAGCCCCATATGGGCGGACATTTCCGCTTCGGTGGGCATGCGCCCGAACTTCTGCTCCAGCACGCCGCGCGCCGCGGCAATCTGCTTGCGGCGCGCCATGCCGGACCGGCACAAGGTGGCGTGGCGGCGCAGATGGTCGATCATCGCGCCGCGAATGCGCATCTGGGCATAGCTGGAAAAGCCCAGCCCCCGGTCCTCGAATCCATTGGCGGCCTCGACCAGCGCGACCATGCCGATCTGCAGCAGGTCCTCGATGTCGATGGCGCTGGAGACGCGGCCATGGACATGCCAGGCGATCTTGCGCACCAGCGGCATGTAGCGCCGGGCGAGATGCTCGGGCGTTTCCCGCGCGCCGGTGCGCCCATAGGTCAGATTACCCTCTGTAACCTTGCTCATGTACATCTGGCGGTCCCTCAGGCGATCCGTTCACGTGCCGGCAGCGGGTCGTGCCGTGGTGCCGGGCGCTGTTCACCGCCTACCACCGCAATTACTTCCACAGGCTTACCGTCGGGAATTTCGAGGAAAGAAAGCACCGGCGTTTCAGGCAGATGGGGCTTGAACAGCCGCATCAGCGCGCGACGTGCCTGGGGCGAGGTGACGATGGCGAAATTGCGCGCCTGCCCCATGATCGGCCGGGCCGCTTCGGTGACGGCGGTGACGATACGGTTGCCCAGCGCCGGTTCGATCGGATGCTTGGCATCGCCCGCAAGGCGCATCGCCTGCGCCAGCATCGCTTCCAGATCGCCGTCCAGCGTGATGACCGGCAGCGGCATCTTCACCGGCACCAGCGCCTGGATGATGAGCGAGCCGATTCGCTGGCGCACCGCCTCGACCAGTTGCTCCTGGCTCATGTCGGGCCGCCAGGCGTCGATCATCGCCTCGCAGATGCGGCGGAAATCCTTGAGCGCGATGCCTTCGGACAGCAGCGCGCGGCACAGCGCGGACACCTGGGCCAGGCTGAACGGATTGGGGGTGAGCCCGTCCACCAGCTGCGGCGCGCTGTCCTTCAGCGCATCCAGCAGCTTGCGCGATTCGTCGAGGCCGAACATCTCGCTCGCGTTCATCATGATGAGGTGGTTGAGGTGGGTGGCGACCACGGTGGCCGGATCGACCACGGTATAGCCCGCGACCACCGCCTCGCTGCGCTTCGATGGCGTGATCCACACCGCGTCGAGGCCGAAGGTCGGGTCCTTCGCCTTGCGCCCGGCGACTTCGCCTTCCAGCGCGCCGCTGTCGAGCGCGAGCAGGTCTTCGGGCCAGATCTCGTCCTCGCCCATGACGACGCCGGCGATGGTGATGCGATAGGCATTGGGTTCCAGCGCCAGATTGTCCTTCACCCGCACCATCGGCACGACGAAGCCCAGTTCGCGCGACAGCTGGCGGCGGATGCCGGTGATGCGCGCCATCAGCGGCGCGCCCTTGCGCTCGTCCACCATGGAAATGAGGCCATAGCCGATCTCCAGGCCCAGCACGGCGCCGTCCGACACATCGCCCCATTCGATATTGGCGGGGTTGGGCGCGGGCGCCACTGCGGGCGGGGTGGATGCGATCTTCTGCGCGGCCTTGCGCAGGCGCCAGGCGATGAAGCCGGCCAGCGCGGCGGCGGGCAGGATCGCCAGATGCGGCATGCCAGGGAGCACGCCCAGGATGGTGAGGATGGCGGCCACCGGCACCCAGGCCCTGCCCGAGCCGAACTGCCCGGCGATCTGGCCGGAAAGATCCTTGTCCGAAGCGACGCGGGTGACGATGGAGGCCGCCGCGATGGAAAGCAGCAGCGCGGGCACCTGCGCCACCAGCGCGTCGCCGATGGCGAGCAGGATATAGGTGCGTGCCGCCTCCGCCATGGTCAGGCCGTGGCTGGCGACGCCCAGGATGATGCCGCCGACGATGTTGATGACGAGGATGAGCACGCCGGCCACCGCATCGCCCTTCACGAACTTGCTGGCACCGTCCATCGAGCCGTAGAAATCGGCCTCGGTCGCCACTTCGGCGCGGCGGGCCTTGGCTTCCTCGGGCGTCAGCAGGCCGGCATTCAAGTCGGCGTCGATCGCCATCTGCTTGCCGGGCAAGGCGTCCAGGGTGAAACGGGCGGAGACTTCCGACACGCGGCCCGCGCCCTTGGTGATGACGACCATGTTGATGATCATCAGGATCGCGAAGACGAAGATGCCGACGACATAGTCGCCGCCGATCAGGAAGTGGCCGAAGGATTCGATCACCTTGCCGGCAGCGTCCGCGCCTTCATGCCCCTGCACCAGCACGACGCGGGTCGAGGCGACGTTGAGCGCCAGACGCAGCAGGGTTGCGAACAGCAGCACCGTGGGGAAGCTGGAAAAATCGAGCGGCTTGGCCGCGTTCAGCGCCACCATCAGCACCGCAAGGCTGATCATGATGTTGGTGACGAAGCCGATGTCCAGCATGACGGCGGGCACCGGCACCACCATGAACATGACGAGCGCGAGGATCGCCATGGGCAGGATCGCGCCCTTGGCCGCGTTCATCCACAGCTTACCGTTGACCTGGCTGCGTGTCATTATGATCCCTTATCGTCCGAAGGTGGCGAGCATGAGGTAGGCGAGCCGCGCCGTTTCCGGCTGCGGCGCGACGGTCGAGATATCGGCCTGCTGCGCGAGGCGCTGGGTCTCGACGCGGACATAGTCAGCGGGCTGCACGGTCCTGCTGCCTTCGGGCAGAGACCAGTCGGACGGCACCGGCACATTGGCGACGCCCATCGCGCTCTGCGCGCCCTTTTCCAGCTTGGCGGCGAAGCCGTCGCGGATTTGCGCGAAGCTGCGGGCATTGCCCTGCCGGTCGTAGAAGATGGAGCGATTGGCGCGCGCGGCGGCGGGGAACATCGACGCCGCCGTCGCATCGGGCGCGCGATCCGCCATGGAAAGGAATTTGGACGCGCCACCGACGCCGAGGAAATGGGCCATATACAGGTCCGCCGGCTCGGCTTCGCGGCCAAGGCGCTGTTCCAGATAGGCCTTGTTGTCGGCAGCATGCTCGGCGGCCATCACCGATGCGGTCTCGGGATGCTTGCGCAGGTCCAGGATCTGCTGGCGAAGATCGGGGTCGGACACATAATAGCGGCCGTTGCTGCCCTGGCTGATCGCATTGGCGGCCCAGCCCAGCCCATATTCCTCGCCATGCTGGTTCACGACCGCGAGCCAGCTCTGGTCGACGAACTGATAGAGGCCGGTGGCGGAGGAGGTCACGGCGCGCGCCGTCGGGTTCAGGCTGCTTTCGATCTTCGCCTGACCCAGCAGATAGGAAAAGTCGACGCCCGTGCGACGGCTCGCCATGGCAATCGCGTTGGTCACGCGATTGCCGGCTGAAACTGCCGTTGCTCCGATGTCGGCATAGGCTGACATGCTCAATCCCCAAATGGTACTGGCATGATTTACGCAAGAGTCGTGCCAGAATGGGACCGGCGAAATCAGGGAGAATAGAGAGCGCGCATTCACGCTTCCGTTCGCCCCCGGATCAGGTCCGGGGCAGGCCCTGCGCGTGTCGAAGGGGCGCTCTTTTCTTCAAGAAAGGACGAGGCTTCGACATGCTCAGCCCGAACGGTTCAGCTGGGCACGGAGCTTCGGTCGCGGGCGGCCATGCCTGCCCGCAGCCGCTATTTCAGCGGCCGTAGGTCAGCGGCGCGGTGCTGGCGCCCCGATCGGCGAGCATCGCCATGCTCTGGCGGGCCTGATCGGAGAGCACATTCGCCCGGATGCGGGCGCTGTCGATCTGCGGCAGCAGCGCCTTGAGACGCGCGCGCAGTTCGGGATCGGCACGCCAGGCGCCGATGGCGCCGGCATGGCTGGTCGCGGCGTGCACATGTTGGCCGGCGGCGTCGATTGCCGCCGGGTCCCTGCCGTCCAGCGCATGGCGCAACCCGTCAAGGGCGGCAGCGATGGCGTCGATGGCGGGCTGGCTCATGGAATGGCTCAGCCGCGCGCCGGCAGGTCGAGCGCGATCATGCGGTCCGCGATCTGCGCGGGGTTGACCGGATAATTGCCCGAGGCGATCGCGGCCTTGATCGCCGCCACCCGGTCCAGATCGACGGGCGCGCCCTGCGCCGCCATGCGGGCCGCGGGGCTGGCGACCGTTTCGGACGCATCGGCGGAAACGGGCGAGGAGACCACGGCGGTCGCACGGGTCTTGCCGCCCTCGCGGAGCTTCGACGCCTCGATGGCGGAGCTGATCGCTTGTCCGACTGAGTTGATCATCACAAAATCCTTCCGTGTCCCGCGATTATATACGGACGGGTTCAGAAATCCTTAAACGAAGAAATGCGCACAACGCCGATTTCCACCACCTGAGCGATGACCGGTGGCGATTTCTTGTCTTCGCGCACGCGGATCATGTCACCCGGCGCGCCGTCTTCATCGGCAACCATCTGGCGCGAAACGCTGAAATTCGCGCCGCCCGCGACCAGTTCGACCGGATCGCCACGCCGCACGACCATTTCTTTCTGCGCGGCGGGCGCCTGACGCATGGCGGCCATGCGGGCCTGCGCCGGCCGCTGCGCAACGGCAGCCGCCGCCGCGCCGCCGGGCACCAGGGGCACGCGAATCCGCCACCCCAGCGCATCGCATTTGACGATGGCAGCACCGAAGACCGGGCCGTCGACATTGGGCACCTGCGGACAGGCGGCGAGCTTCAGGCGCCGGTCGACAGCAGCCACGGGCCCGCCCGGCTGGCCCATATTGGCGCCGACCGTCATGGCCACCAGACTGTCGATCCGGTCCAGATTCTCGAACTTCTGCTGTGCCAGCGCGGGGCCGGCGGCGAAGCTCGACATGGCCAGAAAGGCCAGGAAAATCAGGGTACGCACTGCTTGTCTCCACTGCGATGCGCGATGCTGTTCGCGCCATCCGCAGGGATATTACGCAATTTGCGTGCCAGATGCGGCCCTCCGCGGGTGTCAGCGCTTTACCGAGGCGATGCGGATCACCTGGCCCTTGATGGCCTTGCCGCCCTCATCCGTCAGCGCGCCCTGTGCCTGATCGAGCCCGCGAATGCGCAGCCGCCCCTCGGCGATGCCCGCCGTGCGGAAGGCGCGCGCCACGACGCCCAGCCGGGCCGCCGCCAGATCCCAGGAATCGAACCGGGCCGTCGCGCCATCCTGCCCGAAAGAGGCGATTTCCACGATGCCGCCCGATCTGGAGAACCCGGCCGCGACGGCGGCGATCCGGGCTTGGCCGGCGGGCGTCAGCATCGCTTCATGGGGGACGAACAGGCTGGACGCGGCAAAATTGCGGCTGCCGGCAAAGGGCCGCGCGCCAAATTGCGCGCCGACGCCGGAGATGATCTGGCTGCTGCGGCTGCCGCTGGCCTGCAGCAGCACGAAAAAGCCGAGCAGAAGCAACGCCAGATCGGCAAAACTCGTCGCCCAGCGGGCGCGGCGCTGCATGGTCATGCGACCTCGCGGATGGATGCGCGGCGCACCGGCGCATTTTCACGGCGGGACACGGCGATCATCCGGTCGATCAATGCGCGCTGCCAGGCCAGTTCGCGCTGCGACAGGTCGGCCAGCCGCGCGGCGATCGGCGCGGCGAGGACATTGGCGATCAGCAGGCCGTAGAGCGTGGTGAGCAGCGCCAGCGCCATCGCCGGGCCGATCCGCGCGGGATCGTCCATCGCCGCGAACATGCGGACAAGGCCGATGACGGTGCCCGCCATGCCCAGCGCCGGCGCGGTGTCGGCGATGCTGTTCCACAGATTGGCGGCGGCGGCGTGGCGCTGTTCGCGGTCGGAAAGCTCCTGTTCCGCCCAGATTTCGAACTGTTCCACCCGCTCGCAGGCCGAAAGCCGGGCGATGGCGCGGGCAAGGAAGGGATTGGACGCCTTCACCCGGTCCGTGCAGGCAAGGCCGCGCAGCTGGGCAAGATGATCCACCTGCCGCATCGCGGCGCGGGCGGACTGGCGGTCGCGCTGGGGATCGGCGGTGAACAGGGGTTTCATGGCGGCGATGCCGCCCTTGAGCGCGCCCAGGCCGTTCTGCAGCGTGGCAATGGCGAATGCCGCCCCGATCATCAGTGCCAATGTCAGGGGATCGAACAGATTTGCCAGCAATCCCGTCATTGCGAACCCCCTCGCGCCTGTGATGCGCATGCTGCATGCCGGCAACCGGCAAAAATCTGCCGCAGGCCGGCAAAACCCTGCCGCCCCGGCGCTCCGCAGGGTTCAAGCCCGCGGAATTGCGTGCCTTCCCACCATGACCGAACGGCATGAAGGCAATTGGCACGGTCCTTGCGACTATCTGGCTGGATCACCTGTCCGCACGGCCCGCAATGGCAAGAACGGCAGGCGAGACAGGATATTTAGGGACGAACCGAAAAAAGATGGCGTTGGAAGATTCACTGTTTGGCGTGCATGGAAAGGCACTGGCGCTGCGTTCGCAGCGGCTGAGCCTGCTCGCGTCCAACATCGCGAATGCCGCCACGCCCGGCTACAAGGCCCGCGACATCGATTTCGAGTCCGCGCTCAAGGAAGCCACGGACAAGGGCAGCAGCACGGACGCCGCGGTGAAGGACCAGATGGGATACCGCATCCCGCTGCAGCCCAGCCTGGACGGCAATACCGTCGAGCTTTCCACCGAACAGACCCTGTTTGCCGAGAATGCGGTGAAATACCGCACCACCCTGTCTTTCCTCGAAGGCCGGATCAACACGATCTCGCGCGCGCTGAAGGGAGAATGAGCATGGCCGACGGTCCCATGAACATCTTCGACATTTCGGGCCGGGCGATGTCCGCCCAGCTGGTGCGGCTGAACGCCACCGCATCCAACATGGCGAATGCCGGCAATGTGACGGGCAGCGAGAAGGACGCCTATCGCGCCATCCGCCCGGTGTTCCGCTCCGTCACCGAAAAGCCCGGCGTCTCCACCGTGAAGGTCGAGAATATCGTCGCGACCGACGCCAAGCCGGTGAAGCGCCACGACCCCAACCACCCGCTTGCCGACACCAATGGCGATGTGTGGGAAGCGGCGGTCGATAGCAGCGCGGAGCTGGTCGACATGGTCGAGACCGCCCGCCTCTACCAGAACAACGTGCAGGTGCTGAACACCGCCAAATCCCTGATGATGGAAACCATAAGGATCGGCAAATGACCGTCACCGCTACCACCGACAGCGCCGGCCTTTCGCTCTACGGGGCGAATGCGACCGTCGGCACCGGCAAGGCCGACATGGGGCAGACCGACTTTCTGCGGCTGCTCACCACGCAGATGCAGACGCAGGACCCGTTCGAGCCGATGGACGGATCGCAGATGGTCACGCAGATGGCGACCATCACCAATTCGACCGGCATCGCCGAGATGAACCAGACGCTGAGCGACATCAAGACGCAGCTTGGCGGCAACCGGATCGGCGACGCGGCCAGCTGGATCGGCAAGTCGATGCTGGTCGAAAGCAATATCGCCGCGCCCAACAGCAACGGCGCCTATGCCGGCGTGGTCGCGCTTTCGGACGCCAGCGACAATGTGTCCGTCGACCTGGTCGACGGTACGGGCAATGTCGTCAAGACCATCGACCTTGGCGCCCAGGCAAAGGGCTCCGCCAATTTCTACTGGGATGGCAAGGATGCCGACGGCAACGTCATCGGCAACCAGCCCCTGACCGTGAAGGTCAACGGCGCCGCCACCGACGGCATCGCCACATGGGCCACCGTCGCCGCCGTGCAATCCCCGGCCGACAGCAGCCAGTCGCTGCTGATCACGCCGATCGGCAGCTTCGCCGCCACCGATGCCATCCGCCTGAGTTAAAACCTTTTTCCAAGGAGCAAAGCCATGTCCTTCTACATCTCGCTTTCGGGCCTCAAGGGCGCCCAGTCGGACCTCTCCACGATTTCGAACAATGTCGCCAACGTCAATTCGACGGCATTCAAGAAGAGCAAGGCCGCCTTTGGCGACATCTTCTCCGCCGCGCCGATGCAGACGACGACGCAGGTGTCCGGCCAGGGCACGCGCCTGATCGGCATCTTCCAGCAATATACGCAGGGCACGATCGAAACGACGGACAAGACGCTGGACCTCGCCATCACCGGCGAAGGCTTCTTCACCGTCCGCAACCCGAGCGTCAGCGGCCAGGTCAGCTACACCCGCAACGGCGCGTTCAGCATCACCGAGGACCGTCATGTCGTGGATACGACCGGCGCGCGCGTGCAGGTGCTGCCGGTCGATGCCAGCGGCACCATCACCGGCAACACGGCGGCCGACCTCGCCGACCTGTCGATCCCGCTCACCAAGCCGAGCGATCCGACGGTGCAGCTTTCCAGCGTCTCCGTTTCCGAAACCGGCCTGATCGCCGCCACCTATGCCGACGGCACCACCGAACCCCTGGGCAATGTCGCCATGGCGACCTTCCCCAGCCAGGACGGCCTGCGCCAGAAGGGCGACGCCCACTGGCAGTCGACGGTGGAGAGCGGCAACGCCGTCTTCGGCGCGGCCAACCAGGGCACTTTCGGATCGATCCGCTCGGGCGCGCTGGAGCGCTCGAACGTCGACATCACCGAAGAGCTGGTGGCGCTGATCAGCGCGCAGCGCAACTTCCAGGCCAATGCCAAGGCGATCGAGACCGCGAGCAACATCACGCAGTCCATCGTCAACATGCGCACCTGATGCCTTCGGCTGACACGCATCTGGCTGACAAAAGGGACTAGGGTCATGGACCGGCTGGTTACAACCGCACTGACCGCGATGCGGGGCGCCATGGGGCGGCAGGCGACGATTGCCAACAATCTCGCCAATGCCAACACCATCGGTTTCCGTCAGGAAATCGCCAACGCCACGTCGCAATATATCGACGGACAGACCTTCAAGAGCCGCGTCCAGCAGGCCGAGCAGGTGATCTCCGCCGATATGAACAAGGGCGCGGTGACGCAGACCGGCAACCCGCTGGACGTGGCGATGAACGGCGACGCGATGCTCGCCGTCCAGGCCGATGACGGCAGCGAGGCCTATACGCGGCGCGGCGACCTGAAGCTTAACGACAGCGGCCTGCTGACGACGGGCGACGGGCTGCCGGTGCTGGGCGAAGGCGGGCCGATCACCCTGCCCCCCTATGACAGCCTGAACATCGCGCAGGACGGCAGCATCTGGATCGTCCCGCAGGGTGGAGACCCTGCCCAGCCGCAGCGGATCGACGCGCTGAAGCTGGTGAACCCGACCGGATCGACCATCGCCAAGGGGCTGGACGGCCTGTTCCGCGAGGTCAATGGCGGCGTCGC
This sequence comes from Sphingobium aquiterrae, assembly GCF_037154135.1. Taxonomy (NCBI): domain Bacteria; kingdom Pseudomonadati; phylum Pseudomonadota; class Alphaproteobacteria; order Sphingomonadales; family Sphingobiaceae; genus Sphingobium; species Sphingobium aquiterrae. The sequence goes on along the minus strand of NZ_JBANFL010000004.1, from coordinate 65,997 downwards.
CGCGCAAGACCCGCTCGCCACCGTCACCGGCGGCGCGCTGGAAGGATCGAACGTCAACGCCACCCAGTCGCTGGTGCAGATGATCGAGGCCAGCCGGGCGTGGGAAACGCAGATCAAGATGATCAACACCGCCAAGGACCTGGACGATGGCGGGGCCAGCCTGATGCGGCTGGACAACTGAAATTCAAGGGGACTGAACCATGAGCAACGCCGCCCTCCACGTCGCCCGCACGGGGCTCGACGCCCAGAACACCAAGATGCGCGTGATCGCCAACAATCTGGCGAACGTGAACACCACCGCCTTCAAGAAGGACCGCGCCGATTTCGAGACGCTGGCCTATCAGCATATCGTGCAGGCGGGATCGCAGGCCGACAGCGAGAACAAGTTCGCGCTGGGCCTGTCGCTGGGCTCGGGCGTGTCGCTGCAGGGCACCAGCAAGCTGGATACCCAGGGCACGTTGCAGGAAACCGGCAACAATCTGGACCTCGCCATCGAGGGCGCCGGCTTCTTCCAGCTGCAGCGGCCCGATGGCACCATCGGCTATACCCGCGCGGGCAATTTCAGCCTGACCGCCGAGGGCACGATCGTCAGCGCCGACGGCCTGCCGCTGATCCCGCAGATCACCGTGCCCGAAGGCGCGAGCCAGGTCAGCATCGGCAATGACGGCACCGTCACCGCCGTGCAGCCGGGCCAGACCGAGCCGACCCAGCTCGGCCAGGTCGAGCTGGCACGCTTCGCCAATGCCTCCGGCCTGGAATCGGTGGGCAACAACCTGCTGATCGAGACCGCCGCATCGGGCACGCCGCAGACCGGCGTCGCCGGCCTTGAGGGGCGCGGCACCATCCGCGCCGGATCGCTCGAAGGATCGAACGTCAACGTCGTGGAAGAGCTGGTCGACATGATCGAGACCCAGCGCGCCTATGAGGTCAACAGCAAGATGATCAAGGCCACCGACGAGATGCTCCAGTACGTCAACCAACAGCTCTGAGCTTTCCGGGGAATTTAGACCGCCATGACCAATTCCGCTCCCTTCGCCCCCATCGCCGCCGGCGCCCTCGTCATGCTCGCGCTGGTGGGCACCGGCGCCGACGCGCAGGCGAAGTCGCGCAAGAAGGAACTGGCCGAACAAGCCTTCGCGCCGACCTATGCCACGCCGCAGGTCCAGCCGGCGCCGGCCAATGGCGCGATCTTCCAGGCGGCAAGCGGCTATGCCGCGCTGACCAGCGGCGCGCGCGCGGCGATGGTGGGCGACGTCATCACCATCACCCTGGTTGAAAAGACCCAGGCATCGAAGAGCAACAGCGCCGACACCAGCCGCGACGGATCGCTGGGGCTGACGCCGCCGACCTCCGGCCCGCTCTCGCTCTTCAAGCCTTCGGATGTCTCCATGGGCGGCACCAACAGCTTCACCGGCAAGGGCGCCGCGACCCAGTCGAACGCGCTGTCGGGCGAAGTCACCGTGACCATCGCCCAGGTCTTTCCCAACGGCAATCTGCTGGTGAAGGGGCAAAAGGCGCTGACGCTCAACCGCGGCGACGAATTCATCCAGATTTCCGGCATCGTGCGCCAGGCGGACATCAGCGCGGACAACCGCGTGCTCTCCACCCGCGTCGCCGATGCCAAGATCACCTATACCGGCAAGGGGGAGATCGCCCGCGCCAGCCGCCAGGGCTGGCTGCAGCGCTTCTTCACCATGCTCAGCCCCTTCTGACGGGATATCCCAAGATGACCGCGCCCTTCCGCCCCGCCCGCGCCTATAACCGCATCCTTGCCATGATGGCCGTGCTGCTGGGCGCGATGTTCGTCATCCTCGCGCAGCCGGCCCATGCCGAGCGGATCAAGGATCTGGGCACGTTCCAGGGCGTGCGCCCCAACCAGCTGACCGGCTACGGCATCGTCGTGGGCCTGGCGGGCACGGGCGACGACAGCCTGGATTATGCGACGCAGGGCATGAAGGGCGTGGTCTCCCGCTTCGGCCTGACTTTGCCGCAGGGCGTGAACCCGGCGCTGAAGAATGCGGCGGCCGTGCTCGTCACCTCGGACCTGCCCGCCTTCGCCAAGCCCGGCCAGAGGCTGGACCTCACCGTCTCGGCGCTGGGCAAGGCCAAGTCGCTGCGCGGCGGCACGCTGATCATGACGCCGATGCGCGGCGCCGATGGCGAAATCTATGCGATGGCGCAGGGCAATCTGGCGGTCGGCGGCCTGGGCGTTTCGGGTGCCGACGGCAGCCAGCTGTCCGTCAACGTCCCCTCGGTCGGCCGCATTCCGGGCGGCGCCACGGTCGAGCGCGCGGTCGCCACCGGCTTCGACACCGCGCCCACGCTGACCTTCAACCTGGCCGAGGCGGACCTGACCACCGCGCTGCGTGTCGCCGACGGGATCAACCACAGCTTCGGCGATCGCCGCGCCCGCGCGATGGACGCCGTCTCCGTCACCATCGACGCCCAGCCGGGTGCCGAGGAACGCATCCTGATGATGGGCCTGATCGAGAATATCGAGGTGAAGCCCGCCGACGCCCCGGCCAAGGTCATCGTCAACGCCCGCTCCGGCACGGTCGTCATCAACGGCGCGGTGCAGATCCATCCGGCCGCGATCGCGCATGGCAAGCTGACCGTCAGCGTCAAGGAACAGCCCCGCGTCGTCCAGCCCGCGCCCTTCTCCCAGGGGCAGACCGCTGTCGAGCAATCGAGCAGCATCCAGGTGGATGAGGAGAAGAAGCCGATGATAAACTTTAAAGGTGGCGCCTCGCTTGCCGATATAGTGAAGGCGATCAACGCCATCGGTGCCTCGCCCGCGGACATGGTCGCCATTCTCGAAGCGCTGAAACAGGCGGGCGCGATGAAGGCGGAACTGGTGGTGTTATGATGCAGATAGCCAATATATCCTCCGCCGCCACGGCCGCGACCGCAACGGCATCCGGTGGGGGCAAGCGCGCCATCGACCCGGCCCTTGCCAAGGTGGCGACGCAGTTCGAGGCGATCTTCATGCGGCAGATGATCGGCGCGATGCGGTCGGCGAGCCTTGGCGAAGGGCTGACCGATTCCAGCGCGACCGACCAGTTCCGCGACATGGCGGACGCGCGCACGGCGGACAGCATGGCCGCGACCGGCACCTTCGGCATCGCCGAGCTGCTGATGAACCAGTTTTCAGGCCGCGTGCCGGCAAGCCCGGCAACCGATGCGGGCGCGGCGGCAGCCCCCGCCACGAACATCCCCCCGGTCCCTGAGGCATGAGCGACCTCTTCATCATCGGTGCCTCGGGCACCAAGGCCTATCGCACGGCGATGGCCGCCATTTCCGAGAATATCGCCAATGCGAGCACCGACGGCTATACGCGCCGCTCGGTGACGACGCGGGAATCCGGCTCGTCCTCCGCGACGATGGTCTTCTACCAGAATCGCGAGATGTTCGGCGGCACCTATGTCTCCAGCGTCAACCGCGCGGTCGACCCCTATCTGGACGCGACAGTGCGGATGACCAGCCAGTCGCTGTCCAGCTCCACGTCGCGCCTGCGGTGGATGACCGATGTGCAGACCGCCCTCAACGACGGCAGCACCGGCATCGGGCAGCGGCTCTCGACCATGTTCGGCACCATGGAAAAGCTGGCCGCCAGCCCCAATGACACGTCGCTGCGCACCACCACCCTGTCGAGCATCGAACAGGTCGCCGAAGCGTTCCGCGCCACCGCCGCCGACCTTAAGGACAGTTCCGCCGGCATCGCGACCGAGGCGCAGGCCAGCGTCGACAAGGTGAACAGCGCGCTGGACGAACTGGCCAGGGTCAACAACAGCCTGCTGCGCGCCCAGCCGGGCTCCTCCTCCTATGCCCAGCTGCTCGACAGCCGGGATGCCGCGGTCAAGACGGTGACGGACGCGCTGGACGTGAGCGTCACGTTCAGCGGCAACGACCAGACGAGCATCAGCTTCGGCGGCACCACGCTGCTGGCCAATACCACCGCCACCCCGCTGACGCTCACCGTCAACGGCGACGGCACGCTGGCGCTGGGCACCGCGGCCGGGGCGCTGGCGACGCCGGGCAACGGCACGCTGGGCGGCCTGTTCACCAGCGCCGGCGTGGCGGCGCAGCAGCGTACCGCGCTCGATACGCTCGCGGCGCAGTTCGTGACCGACATGAACGCCTGGCATGCGCAGGGGCTGACGACACCGACAACCGCCGACCCGGCCGGCCATGCGGGCATTCCGCTGCTCTCCATCGGGACCGGCGCGGACAGCATCGCCATGCTGGTGACGGACACGGCCGAACTCGCCACGCGCTCCAGCGACGGCACGCTCAACGGCAATCTGCTCAATGCCACGACCGCATTGCGCGGCACCGGCAGCGTCGAACAGGGCTGGACCGCCCTGGTCGCCGGCCATGCCACACTGACGGCATCCACCAGCGCGGAACAGACGGCGGCGCAGACCCGCAACGACCAGGCCGTGACCGCGCGCGAGAATGTGAGCGGCGTCGACCTCGACATGGAGGCGGCCGACCTGCTGCGCATCCAGCAGGCCTATTCGGGCTGCGCCAAGATTCTTCAGGCCGCGCGGGACACCGTCGACGCCATTTTGCAGATCATGTGAGCGAGGGGAGCTGAACCATGGTAGGGATTACCGCCAAGCTGGTTGCCGCCGAAATCCGCCGGCAACGCGACCTTTCGCTCAGCATCGCCGACGATCAGACGAAGATTTCGACCGGCATCGCGCTCACCACGCCATCGCAGGACCCGCTGGCCTGGGTGCAGGTGTCCGACATCGGCCGGGCGCAGGCGCAGCAGAGCGCCTGGGCAACCAATGTGTCCTACGGCCAGTCCCGCGCGGCCAAGGCCGAATCGAACCTGGGGCAAATCTACACGCTGTTCACGCGCGCGCAGGAGCTGATGGTGTCGTCCTCCACCGCCGTGCTGGACGACAGCGGCCGCACCGCCATCGTGGAGGAGCTGAAGAATCTGCGCCTCACCATGGCCGACCTGCTGAACGAGAAGGATTATCAGGGCACGCCCGTTTTCGACGACGGGGCGAGCACGCTGGTGCCCGTGAGCCGCGGGCTCAACCTGCCGGTCGTAGGCACGCGCCAGAGCATTTCCGAAGGCATCAATGTCGGCGGCACGACGCTGTCGCTGGACGATATGGTCGGCAACGCCATCAGCGCGATCCAGAGCGGCGACAGCGCCGCCATGTCCACCGCATTGACGCAGGTTCGCGGCGGGCTGGACCATATCATCGTGCAGCAATCGGTGCAGGGCGTGCGGGGCGACCGGCTGGACACCGCCGGCGAGCGGCTGACCGAGGTCGACCTGAACCTCACCGAGCGGCGCTCGTCGCTCGAATCGACCGACCTCACCACCACGCTGGCGACCGTGAAGGCCAAGCTGCTTTCGCTCGAGGCGGCCCAGTCCGCCTATGCGCGGATCAACCAGCAGACGCTGTTCGACCTGATCAACTGATCCGCCGATCGGGTATGATGGAAAGGCAGTTCCTGCCATCGAAAGGTCGTCACCCTGAACCTGATTCAGCATGACGACCTTGATGTGACAGGATAAAACCGCCGCTTTTCATCCAAATCCGGCACAAAAGCATTTTAGCCTAAACCCCGCGCTAACCAATCCGTTTGTAAGAGGGAATGACTGCCACCGGCCTTCCGTGCCGGCCGGCTTTTCGCGGGGAACAGCATGTTTGCAATCATCGGTCTCGTCGTCCTGCTCGGCATGGTGTTCGGTGGGTTCATTTTCACCGGCGGCGACATCGAACCCGTGCTGCATGCCTTGCCGCACGAAATGATCATCATCGGCGGCGCCGCCGTCGGCGCGCTGATCATCGGCAATTCGGGCGCCGACCTGAAGGCGCTGGGCGGCGGCCTGGGCAAGGTGTTCAAGGGCCCCAAATACAAGAAGCAGGATTTTCTCGACTGCATCTTCCTGGTCAGCAAGCTGATGAAGGCCCTGCGCGTCGAAGGCCCGGTGGCGCTGGAACCGCATATCGAGGACCCGAACAGCTCGGCCATCTTCGCCGAATATCCCAAGCTGCTGAAGGACAAGACGCTCGTCCACCTCATCTGCGACACGCTGCGGCTGGTCGTCGTGTCGTCCGGCACGCTCGATCCCCATGCGGTGGAAGAGGTGATGGACAACGGCCTCAAGACCCACCACCACGAAGCATTGAAGCCGGCCGACAACCTCCAGGGCCTGGCCGACGCGTTGCCGGCGCTGGGCATCGTCGCCGCCGTGCTGGGCGTGGTGAAGACCATGGGGTCGATCGACCAGCCACCCGCCATATTGGGCGGCATGATCGGCTCCGCGCTGGTCGGCACCTTCCTGGGCGTGCTGCTCGCCTATGGCATGGTCAATCCCTTCGCCAATCGCTGCCGCGCGGTGATCGAGGCGGATGGCGCGATCTACCATGTCGTCAAGCAGATCATCATCGCATCGCTCCACGGCCATCCGCAGCCGCTGGTGATCGAAGCCGCGCGCTCCAGCCTGATCCACGCGAACCAGCCCGGCTTTGCCGAGGTGTTCGACGGCATGCGGGGCAAATAAGCGATGGCGGGGGAAAAAAAGCGCGGCGCCAACGAGCCCGAACCACGGCCGATCATCGTCAAGAAGATCATCGCCGAGGGGCATGGCGGCCATCATGGCGGCGCCTGGAAGGTCGCCTATGCCGATTTCGTGACGGCGATGATGGCCTTCTTCCTGCTGATGTGGCTGCTGGGCGCAACCACCGAGAAGCAGCGCAAGGGGCTGGCGGACTATTTCACGCCCACGCTCACCACGATGAAGGAAGGCTCCGCCGGGTCGAACGGCATGTTCGGCGGCGACAGCCTGATCGCGAAGGAAAATTATCCGACCACCGGCGGCCAGGGCAACCAGGCGATCACCATCCCGCGCGACGCGACCGGCACGAAGGAACAGGGCGGGCGCAATGTGAAGGCCATCGACCGCGCGAAATTCGAGCAGATCAAGAAGGCGATCGAGCAGCGCATGGCCGCCGACAAGGGGCTGCGCAAGCTGATGAAGAATATCCGCTTCATCGAAACCCGCGAGGGGCTGCGCATCGACGTGATCGACCAGTCGGACTTCTCGATGTTCGCACTCGCGACCGACCGGCTGCTGCCGCAAGCACGCCAGCTGATCGGCGAGGTGGCGAAGGTGCTGCAGACCATGCCCAACGACATCATCGTGCGCGGCCATACCGACGGCCTGCCCTATGCGGCGGGACGGACGATGAACAACTGGATGCTTTCATCGGCTCGCGCCGAGGCGACGCGCAAGGCGCTGAGCGACTTCGGCATCGGCGGCAACCGCTTCGCCCGGATCGAGGGCGTGGCCGATCGCGACCCCTTCGTGCCCGGCGACGCCTATGACCCGCGCAACCGGCGCATGTCCATCGTCCTTGCCTGGAGCCAGAATGGCGCGCGCGACGGGCAGGATGGCGACACACCCGAGGATGCCGCCGGGATCGCCGCCGCCGCGCGTGAACGCGACTCCGCCGAAACCCATGCGCGCGAGCTGGACATGGGCCACACCGCCCTGCCCGCCGGTGCCGTCTTCTACGGCGCGCAGCCCGGCGGCGAGGCCAAGGGCAAGAGCAAGGGGCCGCCCAAGCCGGGGCATTGACGTTCGGCCCATATGGGCCTGCGAAGCGCGCTGTCCTGCGCTCGGGTGCTCCACCTGAACGGGATGGCTCCTACAGCCCCGGCACCACCCGCCAGAGGCTGCACAACAGCGCGACCAGGATGGCCGGGGTGAAGGCGATCAGCATGGTCCCGCGCCCCGGCCGGGCGCCATGGCCAAGGTCGCTGGCCGCGATGAGCAGCGCGATGGCAGTGCCCACGATGGTCCAGAGGTGATAGCGCATCTCCGCCGCCACGCTCATCCACAGATAGCCAAAGCCATAGAACAGGACCGACAGCGTCAGCGGCACCAGCACGCCGCGCGAAGGCAGGGATCGCGCGATCGCCAGCACGCCCAGCGCCGCCGCCAGCCATAATATCGGCCAGCCCAGCGGCGTGTGCGCCATGGCCAGCGCCGCGCTGTCGATCATGGCGCGCGCGCCGTTGGGCGGCACCCGATAGCCCCAGGGGTTGGGCGCGGACTGGTCCTGCACCGGGCGTTCCACCTCATCGTGGATCAGGAAGCGGCTGTTGATGTTGAAATGGTGCAGCCGGTGCTCGGCATAGGCGAGCGGATGGGTGAGGATCGCCCCCAGCCAGGCCATGAAGGGGCTCCGGTGATGCGCCTTGAACGTCTGGCGGACCAGTTCGAAACCGATCGGGCATGGCTGGTCGACCCACCAGCTATAGCTGTCCCACTTCACCGGCGTGTAGCAATGATGGTTGACCGCGACGGGATTGCGCACCGGCAGGGTCGGGAAGACATCGACGCCGCTATATTCGGTGATGCCGCCCATGTCGAAGATCATCTGCGACAGGGCGACGTCGGTCGGCTCGGCACCGATCAGGCGGTTCGCCACGGGCAGGCAGGCGACAAGCAGCAGCCCCGCCCCGCCGATCGCCAGCACCCGGCGCGGCCAGCCTGCGACCCAGCCCGCCGGCATCAGCGCGACCAGCAGCGGCAGCCCGGCCAGAAAGGCGTTGAAGCGCAACATCGCCGCAAAGCAGACCAGCCCCGCCGCCGCCAGCCGCAGCGCACGATCCCGCCCCGGCCGCGCCAGCGCGACGGCCGCCGTCGCCCACAGGAGCGCGCCCGTCATCAGGCAATCCTTCAGGATCGTGCCCATGATCGCCAGCGGGATGGGCAGCAACCCGGCCAGCAGCAGCGCGCAGGCGAGTGTCCGCCGCCGCTGCCTCCACGCCCAGCCGGCAATCAGCGCAAAGCCGCTCCAGTAGAGCAGCAGCTGCAACAGCAGCATCGGCGCCGGGCCGGACATGAGGACATGCAGCTGCCGCCAGATCCACCCCATCACGGGGGGATGCCAGTCATCGAAGGCGCCGCTCAGCGCCTGATCATATTGGCGCACCGAATCATAGGTCATGATGCCCGGCCAATAGGCGAGGCCATGGAGCGCGAGCGCGGCGACCACCACGGCACACAGGGCGATGCGCGCCCGCAACGAAATGGTGATCGACATATCTCTCATGCGCTTCATGGCCCCGGCGCATCGCTCATACACGGTTTTGGGGGGATCGCTTCAAGCGCGCGGATATTTTCGAAAGTCGCGATCGACCGGCGGCGCGGCGCTATTTCGGCAGCACCAGGCTCGCTTCCAGGCCGCCTTGCGGCCGATTGGCCAGACGCAGCGTCCCCTTGTGCTCGGCCATGATCGCCCGCACCAGCGCCAGGCCAAGCCCGGCGCCGCCGGTCTCGCGATTGCGCGAGCCCTCTATCCGGGTGAAGGCCTGGGTCATCTCCTCCATCCGATCCTCGGCGATGCCGGGGCCTTCGTCGGTGACGACAAGGCGGATCGCATGTTCCTCCTCGACCACGGCGACATGCGCGCGGGTGCCGTAGACGACGGCATTCTCGATCAGGTTGCGCAGCGCCCGGCGGATGAGCTGCGGCCGCACCGATCCGATGACACGCCCGCCCTCCGCCAGATCCACCGGCGAACCGAGTTCGATGAAATCCTCGACCACGGCATCGGCAAGCGCGGAAAGATCGACCCGCGACACCGGCTCGCTGCTGCGCCCGGCGCGGGCGAGCTGGAGGATGTCGTCCAGCATCCGGCTCATTTCCTCAATGGTTTCGGACATGCGGGCACGCTCACCCTCATCCTCCACCGATTCCGTCCGCACCCGCAGCGACGCAAGCGGCGTGCGCAGGTCATGGCCGATCGCGCCCAGCATCCGGTCCTTCTCGTCCAGCATGGCGAACAGGCGCGCATACATGGCGTTGAATGCGGTGGTGAGGTCGCGCACGTCGCCCGGCCCGCCTTCCTCCACCCGGCCGGCGCTGCCGCTGACGGCAAATTGCCGCGCGGACGCCGTCAGGTCACGCAATGGGCGCGCCAGGCGGCGGCCGACCCAGAGCAGCGGCAACAGCACGATGACATAGAGGATCAGCGTCTGCCCGACCAGCCAGCCGGCAAAGCGCGGCTGCATAGCCGGGTTCCAGGTCTGCGTGACCGCCCAGCGGCCCGGCGCATATTCCACCGCCAGGGTCATGCGCTTGACCGGATGCGATCCGCGCCCGTCCTTCTGCAACTGCAGTTGCGCCCAACGGCTGCGCGGCGGCCGGGCCCGATCCTCCAGCACGATCACGGAGCGCGTGGCGACCCCGAATTCGGACAGCATGTCGGCCGCGCGCTTTTCGACATCGTGGCGGCGCGTGCCGACCATCGCCGGGGCATGATCGGTCAGCCGCACCCGCCCCCGCTCGACCACATGGTTGGGCTCGCCGGGAGGCCGATGGTCCAGCGCATCGACGATACGCCCGACGCTCGGCGCGGTGATGGCCACCAGCGCCTGCCGCCCCCGCTCGCGCACGAGCAGCGCGTAGTTGATCCCCTGCGCAACGAAGAGCGCGAGCGCGACCAGCAGGATGATCTGCCCCACAAGGCTGCGGGGCGTCAGGCGGGCGAGCAGCGCCTTCACAGCTTGCGCACGTCCGAAGCGAGGGTATAGCCGCCGCCCCACACCGTCTTGATGAGGGTCGGCGCCTTGGGATCGGGCTCGATCTTCTTGCGCAGGCGGCTGATCTGGTTGTCGATCGCCCGGTCGAAGGCATTGGCTTCCCGGCCCTGGGTGATGTCGAGCAGCTGGTCGCGGCTCAGCACCTGATTGGGGCGCGTGGCAAAGGCCAGCATCAGATTATATTCGGCGGTGGACAGCGGCACGGACACGCCCTCGCTGTCCACCAGCATCCGTTCCTGGCTTTTGAGCACCCAGCCGGCAAAGGCATAGCTCGCCCCTTCCGGCGCCGACACCCGCTGGCCGCCGGAAGCGACGCGGCGGAAGATCACCTTGATCCGGGCGACCAGCTCGCGCGGGGAAAAGGGCTTGAGCACATAATCGTCGGCGCCCATCTCCAGCCCGACGATACGGTCGGTCTCCTCCGACCTGGCGGTCAGCAGGATGACGGGGATCTCGCTGGTCTCGCGGATGTGGCGGCACAGGCTCAACCCATCCTCGCCCGGCATCATGATGTCGAGCACGACCATGTCGATGGCGTTGGCGGCCAGGCGCGTGCGTGCTTCCGCCGCATTTTCGACAGCCGTCACGCGAAAGCCGTTGCGGACAAGATATTGCGCCAGCGGCTCGCGGATGGAGCGCTCGTCATCGACGAGAAGAAGATGGGGTTTTTCGAACATGGCCTTTCTTGTCACCTCCCGGGTGGAAGGGAAAGGGCGAAGGCAGGTCGAGGGGGAGACCCTGCCTTCGCCCCTTCCGCCCGCGCGACACGGTCTTTCGACCGATCAGAGGGGGCTGGTCGCGCGGGTTGTCGGTGGAAGGTCAGTTCCCGGCGGGCGGCGGCGTGGCGCCGCGATCGCGCATGCGCGCCTTCATGGCCGTGCGCGCGGCATCGCGTTCTTCCTTCGTGATCTTGCCGTCCTTGTTCGTATCCATCCGGTCGAACATGGCGAGGGCGGGCGCCATGAATTCCTCACGGGTCAGCGTGCCGTCGCCATTGGCGTCGCCGCGCTTGCCCATGACACCCTTGCCCATCGGGCCGTCGCCCATCATCCGCCCATGCGGCGGACCGGCACCGTCGGGCGCACCCATGCCCGGGGGCCCGGGAGGCGGACCATCATGGCCGCCGCCCATTCCGGGGCCACCCATGCCCATGCCCATGCCCATACGATGCGGGCCGCGCCCGCCGCCGGGGCCATCCTTGTCGCCATCGGCCTTGCGATCATGCGCGGCCTGCATCTCGGCCTTGCTGATCTGTCCGTTGCCATCGGTATCGATCTTCGCGAACATCGCGTCGAAACGCTTCTGGCGCATCGCCTGCCGTTCTTCGGGCGTGATCTTGCCGTCGCCATTGGGGTCCATCGCGGCGAAGCGCTGCGAAAGGGCGGCGGTCACTTCCTCGCGGGTCAGCACGCCATCTTTATTGGTATCGGCCTTGTTGGTGTCCGCCATCTGCATCGGCCCGCCGCGCATCGGCCGTCCGTCCGCGCCCTGCGCGAAGGCGACGTGCGTGACGGCAAGGCCGCCCACGAACAGCGCACCGATCGCCGTGGTGATCATGAAAGCTTTCATTTCGTCAAATCCTTGCCTGTGTTCCGTGAAACAGCCCTGCTGTTCATGAAACCCATATGTCCCGACTTTGTACCATCGGTATGTCAGGGCAAGGCATGATCTGTCGCAAAGTGTATCGGCGCGGCAAAGGCTTGGGGAGCGCGCGCTCATTCTTTGCCGGCGCATCGTCTTTTGCGTACGATGCCCTAGATTTCCAGCTGCGACCCCAACTCGACCACGCGGTTGGTCGGCAGCTTGAAGAATTCCATCGGGCTCTGCGCGTTGCGCACCATCCAGGCGAACAGCTTTTCCCGCCAGATCGCCATGCCGGGCCGGCGCGAGGGGATCAGCGTCTGGCGGCTGAGGAAATAGCTGGTGCCCATCACCTGCAGCGGGCCGCCGCACTGGTTGCACGCCTTCATCGCGGCAGGAATGTCGACTTCCTCCATGAAGCCATGGTGCAGGAACATGCGGTAGAAACCGGCGCCGCAGTCCACCACCCGGATTCGCGCGTCGCGCCGCACCACCGGCACGCGCTCCGCCACGACGGTCAGGATGATGACGCGCTCGTGCAGCACCTTGTTATGCTTGACGTTGTGGAGCAGCGCGGGCGGCACGCCTTCGGCCGTGGAGGACAGGAAGATCGCCACGCCTTCGACCCGCGGCAGGCTCCTGGTCGTCGACGTGATGAAGAGGTCGAGGTCCATCGCATCATTTTCCATATGCTGGCGCATGATGCGGCGCCCCGTCGCCCAGGTGGTGAGCAGGGTGAACGCAACCGCCGCGACCAGCAGCGGGAACCAGCCGCCATCGGGGATCTTGGTGGCGTTGGACGCGAAATAGAAACCGTCGATGACGAGGAACGCGCCCGTCACGGTGCCGGCGACAAACGGATGCCAGCGCCAGACCGCAAAGGTCAGCACACCCAGCATGCAGGCGGTGATGAACATGGTGCCCGTGACGGCGATACCATAGGCCGCGGCCAGATTGCTGGAACTGCCAAAGCCCAATGTCAGCAGGATGACGAGCACGAGCAGCGACCAGTTGACCGCCGGGGAATAGATCTGCCCGGCGGCGGTCGCGCTGGTGTGCGTGAACTTGATGCGGGGGAGGAACCCCAGCTGGACGGCCTGCTGCGTGACCGAGAAGGCGCCGGAGATCACCGCCTGGCTGGCGATGACGGTCGCGATCGTGGCCAGGATCACCAGCGGCAGCCGTGCCCATTCCGGCGCCAGCAGGAAGAACGGGTTTTCGACCGCCGCGGGATGCCCCAGCAACATCGCGCCCTGCCCCATATAGTTCAGCATCAGGCAGGGGAATGCGACATAGAGCCAGGAGATGCTGATCGCCCGTCGTCCGAAATGGCCCATGTCGGCGTAGAGCGCCTCGGCCCCCGTCACCGCCAGCACCACCGATCCCAGCGCCAGGAAGGCGAGCCTGGGATCGATCATGAAGAAGCGCGCCGCCCACAGCGGATTGACGATGGCCAGGATCTGCGGATTGGCGACGATGCTGATGATCCCGAGCACGGCGATGACCAGGAAATACAGCACCATCACCGGCCCGAACAGCGCCCCCACCCGCGCCGTGCCATGGCTCTGGATGACGAACAGGCCGACGAGGATGCCGATGGCGATCGGCATGATGAACGGCGCGAAACCGGTGTTGACGACGGTCAGCCCCTCGACCGCCGACAGCACGGAAATCGCCGGGGTGATGATCGCATCGCCATAGAAGAGCGCGGTCGCGATGACGCCCAGCATGGAGATGAGCGGCGTCCAGCGGGACTTGCCCAGGCTGCGGCTGATCAGCGCCAGCAGCGCCATGCTGCCGCCCTCGCCCTCATTGTCCGCGCGCAGGATGATGAAGACATATTTGACCGTGACGATCAGCGTCATCGTCCAGAAGATGAGCGACAGCACGCCGAAGATATGCGCCGGATCGACCGCCAGCGGGTGATGCCCGATGAAGCTTTCCTTCAGCGCATAGAGCGGCGACGTGCCGATATCGCCGAATACCACCCCCAGCGCGCCGAGGGCGAGGACGGAAAGCTTGCCATGGGTATGCCCATGCATCGTGGCGGCGGCGTCAGGATCGGCAACGGCGGTTTGCGACACCTGTGGATCATCCCTCTGTTCGCGAATCGCCATGGCACCGTCCGCATATCTTTGCCACAAGCATTTGCAGGCCGGCCGTGGCAAAGCCGCGAACGCTCCGGCGCCCGTCATCCGCCCGCATGACGGGAGAAACGCGGCCGGCAGCCTGTGGGACAGGGCCGGCCGACATGGCGAAACGGCACCTGCATCCGCGCCGAAGCCCCTGTTGTCGTTCGCAAAGATCGGGCGCGGCACCGGCTGTCGTTTTTGCCGGCGGCAGACCGTTTCCAGCGGGCATTTGACATCCCGAGAACTTCACTCCTATTCCGCTGGAAGAAATCCGGGATTGTGAGTGCATCGTCCATGTCAGCTTCCGACAATCGCTCTTCAAGAGAAGCAAGGCGCCCGCTTTTCGATGTCGGCGCGCCCGTGGAAGCAACCAGGATGGATGCCCGCTCCATCGTCGCCATCATCTGCTTCGCGGCGGTGTTCATCCTCTCCGCCCTTGGCCCGCTGATGACCTATACCGGCGCGCTGGGGACGGGCGACGGCACGGCCGGCCGCCAGATCGGCTACAGCATCGTCTTCCTCGCGGCGCTCTGGAGCCTCGACCCGATCCGCTATCCCAATCGGCTGCAGGCCGTGCCGATCCCGATCATCATCGCGCTCGGCTGGTTCTGGCTCAGCATCAGCTGGGCGATCGATCCCGGCGTGGCGGCGCGGCGCATCGCGCTGACGACGATGATCATCTGGACCATCTTCGCGCTGGTCCGCAGGCTCGATTTCGCCATTTCGGTGACGACCCTGCGGATTGTCATGGCGGTGCTGCTGGTCGCCAACTATGCCGCCGTGCTGCTGGACCCGTCCTTCGGCACCCATGGCCCCGAACAGCTCGCCATCTACGACAGGTCGCTCGACGGCATGTGGCGCGGCATCATGATGCACAAGAATTTCACCGGCCCGGCCTGCGCCTATACCATCATGCTGTTCCTGTTCGACCGGAAGAGCCTGTCTTACTATATCTCCGTTCCGGTCATTGCCGCCGCCGTCTATTTCCTGTCGCAGACGGGATCGAAAACCTCTTTCGGCGTCGCCATGATCGCGGTGGCGGTCGGCCTTGCCTATGAATTCTGGCCGAAGAAAAGCCGGCCGGCGGTGATGATCCTGCTGATCCTCCTGTCCATCGGCGGCGCCTTGCTCGGCTTCATCTACAAGAATCCGCTGACCGGCAATTTCACCGACCCCAAGGCCTTTACCGGCCGGCCGCAGATCTGGCAGGCGCTCTATTCCTTCTGGGAGGAGCATCCCTGGCTGGGATCGGGATATGGATCTTTCTGGAATATCGGCCCCAACAGTCCGATCAACCATTATGCCACGGGATGGGTGACGAAGATCGAAGTCGGCCATAACGGCTTCATGGACCTTCTGACGCAGACCGGCGCGATCGGGCTGTTGCTGGCCGTGTGCGCAGCGATCATCTATCCGATGGTCAGCCTGCTGACCCGCGACGGGGATGGCGACAGGGGCGGCCTGCTCGCGGCGGTCATGGCCTTCGCCATCACCCACAATGTCACGGAAACAAGCCTGTTCGACCGGGATTCCATGTCGCAGCTGTTCCTGATGTTCGCCATCGCCGCGATCGTCTACACGCAGGGGCGCTCACGCTTCAGGATGCCGAATATCCAGATGTCGAAGGCTGCTTCGCCATCGCGGGGCGGGTCGCTGAAGTTCTAAGCAGCCTGTAGCGGTATGCGCCTGGGCGGAGCGGGATCGAGACAGCGTCCCGGGCGATCAGGGGCGATCGCGCCGCAGCATCCGGGCCAGCGACATGCCGAACATATGCTCTGCGTTCACAAGGGGCCGGTCCGTCCGTTGCGGATCGACCGTGATTTCCACATTATCCTCGATATTCAGATAGGCGGCCAGTTTCTTCAGTTCGGCCACGGCGCCCCTGCTCACGCAGAGTTCCACATGGATGGCTTCGTCCGCGGCCCGGTCGGCGACATGCTTCAGCACGTCGGCAATATGCCCCCAAACCTCGCCCCTGACATCGACCAGCCAACTTTTCACCACATCCCCCTGCGTCGTCGAAAAGATGTTCTTCCCGGCTGATCTGCCTGACTTAATATCTCGCTATGCCACTCAACATCCTGATATGTGTCCATTCAGCAGGCCACCCGACATCATCCACGCAGACCGGGACAAAGGCGATTTCCCACATCATGACAGCGTCCGATTCCATGACTGTGGCTTGCTGCAACGCAGCGATTCGCTTACCTGTTTGACAAACATTGGCGAATCGTGATGACCCCGGGGCAAGACCAGCCATTCGTGAAACGGACAGTGCCGGCCTGCCATGCGGAACGTCATTTCACGGAACGCCTGTCGATTGCCGCTGACGATCCTGAAACAGCAAGACCATGTGGGGGTTTATGTATCGCGTAGCGGAGCGATCAAAGGACAGTTGGAGCCAAAGCGAAGTGATCTCCGTGCCGAACCAGCGCAAGCTGATCATTTTGGGTATTCGCGGCATTCCCGCCGCGCATGGTGGCTTTGAAACATTTGCCGAACGGCTGGCGCTGTGGATGCGCGATGCCGGCTGGCAAGTCACGGTCTATTGCCAGGGCAGCGAGACCGGAAAGCGCGAGGAAAGCACATGGGAAGGCATCCACCGCATCCACATCCCCGTGAAACTGGACAATGCCGCCGGCACCATCGAATTCGACTATAAATCCACGAAAGATGCGCTGACCCAGCCCGGCGTCATCCTGACGCTGGGCTATAATACCGGCTTCCTTTCCACCTGGGTCAGGCTGAAAGGCCGCACCAACTATATCAACATGGACGGCCTGGAGTGGAAGCGCGCCAAATATGCCTTCGGCCCCAAGGCCTTCCTGTGGCTGAACGAACGGCTGGCCGCGATGTCCGGCACGAAGCTGATCGCCGATCATCCCGCCATTGCGGATCATCTTGCCACGCGGACGCGCCGCGACCGAATCACCGTCATCCCTTATGGCGCGCCCGACATCACGCAGGCGGATCGCGGGGCGCTGGAACCGATCGGCCTGGCCGATACGGATTTCTTCACGGTGATCGCGCGGCCGGAGCCGGAAAATTCGGTGCTGGAGATCGTGTCGGCCTTTTCGGAAAAGCCGCGCGGCTGCAAGCTCGCGGTGCTCGGCCGCTATAGCGAGACCGTGCCCTATCAGGCGGAGGTGCTGGCCGCGGCCGGGTCCGAGGTGGTGTTCACCGGCCCGATCTATGACAGCCCCACCGTATCGGCATTGCGCTTCTACAGCCTCGCCTATCTGCATGGCCATCAGGTCGGCGGCACCAATCCCTCGCTGGTGGAAGCGCTGGGCGCCGGCAATGCCGTGATTGCCCATGACAATCCGTTCAACCGCTGGGTCGCCGGAGAAGCCGGGCTGTATTTTGCCGACCAGAAAAGCTGTGCCGCACATATCGGACGGATTGTGGAGGATGCGGACCTGCGCAGGACGCTGGGCGCGGCGGCGCGGGCGCGGTGGGCGGACGGGCTGACCTGGCCGGACATCCTGACCAGCTACCAGACGCTGCTGGAAGGCGAATAAGGCAAAGCCGGCGAAAGGGGCGGCCCGACATTTCGGCACCGCCCCTCCATCACGTCCTCGTCATCCTGCGTCGACGAGGCCCGCTGTCAGGCACCGCCGGTCAGGAACTTCACCAGTTCCTCCTTCGTGACTGCGGTGCTCTTGTCGGCGTCCGCCGTGGCAAAGGCGCCATCGGCCCAGGCCGTGACCTGCTCGGGCGGCAGGCTCTGCCCGGTCGACTTCATCTCCTGGTCCTTCAGCGCGACCATCCACTTGCCGAATTCCGCCTTTTCCAGCTGACCGGACTTGTCGGTGTCATAGGCGGGAAATTCGCTGTCCACGATGGCGGCGACATCGGTGGGCGGGGCAGCTCCCTGATCCTGGGCGGGCGCGGGCGCTGGATCGGCCGTCTGCGGCGCGGGCGCCGCATCCTGCACCATGGCAGGCGCGGCAATCGCCATCGGGGCGCCAACGCAAAGACTGGCGCAAAGGCTGGTGCAAAGAAGCGTGCGGATCATCACGATATCCTCCATCCTGCAATCATTCGGGTGCGGCGGGCTTTTCCCACCGCGGCTTTGCCCAACCAATCTCCCCGGCGCCTTTGCTGTTCCATGAACGGATTTTCGCCTGTGCGGTCTGTCCCCGCCGCCCGTCGCTTCGTCGTCACCCGCCGCCCTATTCGCGATGAACCGAGAAATTTCTTTTCCTTCGCGCGGGCTCCAGGCATCGGCGTCCGGGGATTTGCCCTCCATGGCGCACACTGCTAGGCGGCGCGCATCCTTCAACCCTATCGCCGACAGGATTCGCCATGGTCCCGCGCTACGCTCGCCCCGAAATGACAGCCATCTGGGAGCCGGAGGCCCGCTTCCGCATCTGGTTCGAGATCGAGGCGCATGCGACCGACGCGCTGGCCGAACTGGGCGTGGTGCCCAAGTCGGCGGCCAAGGCGCTGTGGGACTGGTGGGCGACCAACCCGACGATCGACGTGCCGGCCATCGACGCGATCGAGGCGGTGACGAAGCATGACGTGATCGCCTTCCTCACCTGGGTCGCGGAGAATGTCGGCGAGGAAGCCCGCTTCATGCATCAGGGCATGACCAGCTCCGACGTGCTCGACACCTGCCTTTCGGTGCAGCTGACCAAGGCGAGCGACATCCTGCTCGCCGATCTCGACAAGCTGCTAGAGGTCATCAAGCGCCGCGCCTTCGAGCATAAGCTGACCCCGACCATCGGCCGCAGCCACGGCATCCATGCCGAGCCCGTCACCTTCGGCCTGAAGATGGCGGAAGCCTATGCCGAATTCTCGCGCTGCAAGGCGCGCCTGCTGGCGGCCCGCGCGGACATTGCGACCTGCGCGATTTCCGGCGCCGTCGGCACCTTTGCCAATATCGACCCGCGCGTGGAACAGCATGTCGCCGACAGGCTGGGCCTCTCGGTCGAGCCGGTGTCCACCCAGGTCATCCCGCGCGACCGCCACGCCATGTATTTCGCGACGCTGGGCGTCATCGCTTCGTCCATCGAGCGCCTGTCGATCGAGGTCCGCCACCTGCAGCGCACCGAAGTGCTGGAAGCCGAGGAATATTTCTCGCCCGGCCAAAAGGGCTCGTCGGCCATGCCGCACAAGCGCAACCCGGTGCTGACCGAGAACCTGACCGGCCTTGCCCGCATGATCCGCAGCTATGCGATGCCGGCGATGGAGAATGTGGCGCTGTGGCATGAGCGGGACATCTCCCACAGCTCGGTCGAGCGTTATATCGGCCCGGACGCGACCATCACCCTCGACTTCGCGCTGGGGCGGCTGACGGGCGTGATCGACAAGCTGCTGGTCTACCCAGAGCGGATGATGAAGAATCTCGACAAGATGGGCGGCCTCGTCCACTCGCAGCGCGTGCTGCTGGCCCTGACCCAGGCGGGCGCCAGCCGCGAGCAGAGCTATGTGCTCGTGCAGCGCAACGCCATGAAGGTGTGGGAGTCCGACGGCGCGCTGTCGCTGCTGGAACTGCTGAAGGCCGATCCCGAAGTCACCGCCTTCCTCTCGCCCGAGGCGATCGAGGAAAAGTTCGACCTTGGCTATCATCTCAAGCATGTCGACACGATCTTTGCCCGCGTCTTCGGCTGATCCCCGGAGAGGCTGGCGCGAAGGCTGGCCAGCGCGGGCGTTATCCCCTAGACTGATGCATCTCTGCAACGGGCATGGGGAGCGATAGGACAAGATGCAGTTCCTGAAGACCGCCTTCTGGGTCATCCTCGCGGTCGCCGTTGCGCTTTTTTGCAAGGCCAACCACCGCCCGCTGGACATCAAGCTGTGGGGCGATTTCGTCTGGTCGACCAAGATCTGGTTTCCGATCCTGATCGCCTTCCTGCTGGGCGCCGTCCCCTTCTGGGCGCTTGGCCGCGCCACGCGCTGGCGCCTGCAGAAGCGGCTGGACAGCACGGAACGCGCGCTGGCGAGCGCAACCGCCGCAACCGCCCCGCCGGCCGAGGGGGAAGCCACCGGCACCACAGCCATGGCTCCCGCCGCGACATCGGCGCCCGCCCCCCTTCCCGCAACCAGCCCCACCCAAGAGTCCTTGTTATGAGCAGCCCGATCTATGTCGCCGTCGACACGCCCGACCTTGAAGCGGCGAAGGCGCTGGCCAACCGCGTGCGCCATCATGTCGGCGGGCTGAAGCTGGGCCTCGAATTCTTCTGCGCCAACGGCCATCATGGCGTGCATGAGATGATGAAGGTCGGCCTGCCGATCTTCCTCGACCTCAAGCTGCACGACATCCCCAACACCGTCGCCAAGGCGGTGCAGGCGCTGCACATGCTGGAACCGGCGATCCTGACCGTCCATGCCTCGGGCGGGCGGGCGATGCTGGAGGATGCGAAGGCCGCCGCCGGCCTCAACACCAAGGTCGTGGCGGTGACGGTGCTCACCAGCCTCGACGATCACGACCTGACCGACATCGGCGTGCGCGCCACCGCCCAGGAGCAGGTAGAGCGGCTGGCCGACCTGGCCCGCAGCGCTGGCCTGGACGGCATCGTCTGCTCGGGCGAGGAAGTGGCGATGGCGAAGCGCGCCTGGACCGACGGCTTCTTCGTCGTCCCCGGCGTGCGCCCCTCCGGCGGCGTGCTGGGCGACCAGAAGCGTGCCGTGACCCCGCGCGAGGCGCTGGACCGCGGCGCCTCCATCCTGGTGGTGGGCCGCCCGATCAGCCTTGCCGTCAACCCGGATGTCGCCGCGCGGGAAATAGAGGCAACGCTTTAGGGATTATCGCACAGCGGCGGGCCGCCGCGATCGGGCACCGGTGGGAGGGGAACGACGATGCACGTTGAACTGATCATTCTGGCGCTTGGCGCGATCCTGCTGCTGGTCCACATCTTCGCCGCCGCGCATTTCAAGACGAAACAATATGGCGCCCACTGGAATGTCGGCGCGCGCGACGAGGCTTTGCCGCCGCTCAATCCCGTAGCCGGACGGTTGGCGCGCGCGCAGGCGAATTTCCAGGAAAGCTTCCCGATCGCGATCGTCGCGCTGATGGGCGTGGTGCTGGCGGGGCGGACGAGCGACTGGACGACCATTGGCGGCGCCATCTGGCTGGGTGCCCGCATCGTCTATCTGCCGCTCTATGCCTTCGGCATTCCCAGGATACGCACGCTGGTGTTCCTGATCAGCATCGTCGGCCTTGGCATGGCGCTCTGGCCGCTGTTGCGGGGCTGACCGGCGGGCATTCCGAAGTCGGCTGGAACAGCTGACGGCGCGCAGAATGTGGAAAACAAAAGACAGTCAGAACGGTGAACGATTCAGCCCAATCGTTCACCGCTCCGGCAAATGAAAAGGGGCGCCCGCAGGCGCCCCTTGCATATCGGGTGGCGCGGTTGTGCGCGCCTGCCCCGAAATCTCTTACTTCTTGAGCGTAAGGCCGCCGAAACGCTTGTTGAAGCGTGCCACCTGACCGCCCTGGTCAAGCTGACGGGTGCCGCCGGTCCAGGCCGGGTGCGACTTCGGGTCGATGTCGAGCGCCAGCGTGTCGCCTTCCTTGCCCCAGGTCGAGCGGGTCTGGAAGGTGGTGCCGTCGGTCATCTGGACGGTGATCAGGTGGTAGTCGGGATGCGTGTCGGTCTTCATGTCTGGCTCCATGGGTGGCCGGTTCCGACCGGCGCTGGATGCTTCAAGGATTCGTGCGAAGCGCCGCCGTTAGCGGTTCGGCGCCCCTAAATCAAGGGGCGGCGGCCCAATAAGCGCGCGCCGCCGCAGGGTACGGACAGGGTTGGCGGTTATTTCGGCGGGTCGGCGATCATCGCGGTGCAATGCGCTTCGGCGGCGAGCTTGCCGTCGACCATCGCCTTGCCGGAGAATTTGCAGACCGCGCCGCGCAACGTCGTGAATTCGACATGCAGGTCGACCAGGCAGCCCGGCTCGATCGGCGCGCGGAACTTCGCCCCGTCGATGCCCATGAAATAGACAAGCTTGCCCGAACCGGACAGGCCCAGCGATTCCACCGCCAGGATGCCCGCGCACTGCGCGATCGCTTCCACGATCAGCACGCCCGGCATGATCGGCCGTCCGGGGAAATGCCCCTGGAAGAACGGCTCGTTCATGCTCACCGCCTTGACCGCGTGGATCGAGGTGCTGGGCACCATGGAAACCACACGGTCAACGAGCAGGAACGGGTAGCGATGCGGCAACGCGGCCATGATCCCCCGGATATCCAGGGGACCAAGGGCCTGCGTTTCCGCGCCGGTCTCTACGCTGTCGCTCATCTGGTCGATCAGCGGCCGGTGGGCTTCTGGCCAGCGGCGGCCGGAGCAGCAGCCGGAGCCGCGGCTGCGGGCGCAGCGCCACCCTGCTGCTGACCGCCCGGCTGCCAGCCGGCGGGCGGCACGATGCCGACGCTGGGGACCAGCGTGTTCAGCTCAGCCGTCACCATCGTGGTGATGTCGACGGAGGGCGCATAGGAAATCGCGGCTTCCGGCGAAACCACCAGGTCGACCTTGGCCTTACCCATCGCGGCCTTCAGCGCGTCGTTGAGCTTGGCGGTGATCTGCTGTTCGACATAGGCGTTGGCGAGGCCGAGCGGCTGGCCCAGCTGCTGCAGTTCCTGCTGGGCCTGCTGGCTGCGCTGCTGAAGCTGCTGATACTGGGTTTCCAGCGCCGGGGTCGGCTTGCCGCCGGCCGCCTTCAGCGCGGCCTGCAGCGCGTCGCTCTTGGTCTTCAGCTCGGTGTCCAGCGCCGTCTTGCGGGCGTTGAAGCTGTCGATCGTGCCCTTGTAGGTCGTGTTCATCTGCGAACGCGCGGTGCTGTAGGCGGTGGTCTCGGCAACCGCACGGTCGAGGTTGACGACCGCAATGCCCAGCTTGGATTGCGCGGCGGCAGGCGCTGCAGCCAGGGCGATGGCGGTCATGGGCGCCAGAGCGAGCGCGGCAGCCTTGAAAATCGTCTTCATCAGAATTGGGTCCCTACGTTGAAAGTGATGAGTTTGGTATCGTCGCCCGTTTCCTTGAGCAGGGCTTTCGCGATGTCGATGCGGAACGGGCCGAAGGGCGAGTTCCAGTTGACGCCGAAACCGACGGACACGCGCGGCTTGAGCGTATCGCCGACATATTCTTCCACGAAGCCGCCGCCGGTGGACGTGTAGCCGACCGGGCATGTCGGCTTGTAAGGATCGCCGGTCGCCGTGACCGTGGTGGTGCTGGTCGCGGTATCAAGGCAATAGCCGGCAAAGGGCGTCGTGATCGGATCGCGCAGGCCGCCGACGGCGCCCGCATCCACGAATACCGACGGCCGCAGGCCCATTTCGCGCGCGCCGGCACCCAGCGGAATCTCGACCTCCGCATGGGCGAGATAATAGACCCGGCCGCCCAGCGCATCGTCCACCACATTGCTGTTCCCGGTGGGGCGGATGTAGGAGCCGGCATTGTCCGCATCGGCCTGCAGGTACAGGCGGCGCACGCGCGGGCCAACGCCGCGAATGTCGAAGCCACGGATCTGCGGCTCGCCCAGGAAGAAGCGATCGGTCAGGCGCAGCTTGTCGATGATGTTGCCGGTCGCGTCATAACGCGTGCCTTCCAGCGAATAGATATAGCCGCCCTCGCCCGACAGGGTGAAGATGAAGCCGCTGCCGCCGATGCGCCAATGCTTGGACGCGTTGAGCCGGGTACGGGCATATTTGACGCTGCCGCCAAGCCCGGCGAAATCCTGGCTGAGGGTCAGCGACTGACCACGCGTCGGACGAATGCGATTGTCGCGGTCGTCATAGATCAGCGAGTAGCCGACCGACGAGGTGGTGCGCTTGCCGATGGCGTCGCACAGATAGCGGCCCGCCTTCAGGGGATCGCACTCCAGCGTGCCGTCGCCATTGGTGTCGGAATAATAGGTCGACTGGTCGAGCGTCACATCATCGAAACTCAGGCCATAACGCAGCGCCAGCGACATATATTCGGTCAGCGGCACGCCGGCGCGGATCTGGAAGCCGGTGGTCGTCTGCTGGTAGGTCGTGTTGCGATCATTATTGTTGATATAGTTGAAGCTGTTGAGATCGCGGCGGAAGATGTCGCCGCCCAGCGCGATGTTCTTGTCGAACAGATAGGGTTCCGTGAAGCCCACCTCGACCGACTTGGAATAGCTGGAATAGTTGACGCTGGTGCGCAGTTCCTGCCCCTTGCCGCGAAAGTTGCGCTGCGTGATGGAGGCCGAGACGATGAAGCGCTCGAGGCTGGAGAAACCGGCCGAGAGCGACAACTCGCCCGTCGACTTTTCCTGCACATTGGTTTCCAGGATGATCCGGTCGGGCGCGGAGCCCGGCTTCTGCTCGATATCCAGCTTCTCCTGGAAGAAGCCGAGCGAGTTGATGCGGTCCTTCGAACGCTTGACGCCGAAGCTGTTGAAGGCGTCGCCCTCGTTCAGGCGGAATTCGCGGCGGACGACCTTGTCCTGCGTCAGCGTGTTGCCGTTGATGTCGATGCGCTCGACATAGACGCGCGGCGCGTTGGCGATGCGGAAGGTGATCCCCATGGTGAGATCATCCTTGTTCCGGTTGAAGTCCGGCTGGATGTCGGTGAAGGCATAGCCGAACAAGCCCGCCGTCTCGTTGAGCTGATCGACGGTGTCCTCGACCTGCTTGGCATTGTACCAGTCGCCCTTCTTCATCGGCAGCAGCTTGGTCAGATTGTCGCCGCTGATGTCGCGAATGTCGCTTTCGACCTTCACGTCGGAGAATTTGTAGCGCTGCCCTTCCTCCACCACATAGGTGATGATGAAGTCCTGCTTGTTGGGCGTCAGTTCCGCCACGGCGGAGATCACGCGGAAATCGGCATAGCCCTGGGTCAGGTAGAATTGCCGCAGCTTCTGCTGGTCATAGGCCAGGCGATCGGGATCGTAGCTGGTGCCCGAGGAGAACAGGCGGAACCAGCGCGACTGCTTGGTCGCCATCTCGCTGCGCAGATTGCCATCGGAGAATTTGTCGTTGCCGATGATGTTGATCTGGCGGACCTTGGACTTGGGCCCTTCGGTGATCTCGAAGACGATGTCGACGCGGTTCTGGTCCAGCTGCACCATCTTGGGCTCCACCGTGGCGCCGAAGCGGCCCTGGCGGCGGTACAGCTCGATGATGCGGGCAACGTCTGCGCGCACCTTCGACCGGGTGTAGATCTGGCGCGGGGCGAGCTTGATCTCCGGCCGGATCTTGTCTTCCTTCAGGCGCTTGTTGCCTTCAAGGACGATGCGGTTGATGACCGGATTTTCCTTGATCTGGATGACGATGTTGCCGGTTTCCGCGCCGCTGATCTGCACGTCGGCGAACAGTTCGGTCTCAAACAGGTCGCGCAGCGCCTGGTCCAGCGTCTCGCGCGTATAGGCACTGCCGACGCGCAGCTTGGTGTAGGAGAGGACGGTGTCCGGCTCCAGCCGCTGCGCGCCCTCGACGGACAGGGCCTTGATGACGGTCGCGGCCGGAACGACGACGGGTGGCGTGGCGGGCGCTGTCGCGGCCGGTGCCGCCGGGCGGGACTGGGCCAGGCGGGCTGGAGCCGTGCGGTTCTGGGCGGAGGCGCCGGGCGCCGCGACCCCGGCAAGGACGGTGCCGGCCAGCAGCGCCGCGCAGAGCGGCCTGTGCAAAGTGCTGATCTTGGTCGCTGTCACCCGATGTCCTACCTTTTCGAAATATTCCACGCGATGTCCCGTAAGCCGTTCCGGCCGCCGCGACACTGCACGCATGCCCGCTGTCCCTGCCCGAACCGGCTCAGCCGATCAAGCCGGAGAGCTTCTTCCAGAGCCCGAAAGACGACAAATCATTGAATGTCACCAGCACCATCACCGTCAGCAGCACCGCAAGCCCGGAACGATAGGCCCATTCCTGCACCCGTGCGCTGACCGGGCGGCGCTGAATCCCCTCGATCGCGTAGAAAAGCAGGTGGCCGCCGTCCAGCACAGGGATTGGCAACAGGTTGATGAACCCCAAGTTAATCGAGATGATCGCCATGAAGCTGAGGAAGCCCTCCAGCCCGACCATCATCGCCTGCCCGGAGATGTCCGCGATCTTGAGCGGCCCGCCCATTTCCTTGACCGAGCGGCGGCCGGTGACGATCTGCCCCAGCCCGTCCAGCGCGGAGGTGAAGAACTGGCCCGTGCGCCGCAGGCCGATGCCGGGCACTTCCCACAGCGCGACCTGCCGTGTCGTCAGCGGGCCGGAGCCGACGCCGAGCTGGCCCAGGCGATAGACATTGCCGAACCGGTCCTTCTCGATACGGGTGCCGGCCGTCACCGTCATGTCGATGCGCTGCCCGCCGCGCGTGACGACATAGTCCAGCGGCTCGCCGGGGCGCAGCGCGACGATGCCGGAAATATCGCGGAAACTGTCGATCTCGCGGCCCATGATCTGCTCGATCCGGTCGCCGACCTTGAGGCCGGCGGCCTGCGCGGCGGAACCGGGCATCACGATCCCCACCACCGGCGGGCTTTCACGCTCGCCATAGGCATAGGCAAGGCCGCCCAGCAGCAGGATGGCGAACAGGAAATTGATCAGTGGCCCGGCCGCAACGATCGCCGCGCGTTGCCACACCGCCTTGGCGGGAAAGCATCTGTTGCGTTCGGATGCCGGCATGGCGAGCCAGGCTGGGTCGGTCTGGCTGGCGGGGTTCATGTCGCCCTTGAAGCGGACATAGCCGCCCAGCGGCAGCATCGCCACGCGCCAGCGGGTGCCGCCCCGGTCGACCCAGGCGAACAATTCCCTGCCGAATCCGATGGAAAAGGTTTCCGCATGGACGCCGCACCAGCGGCCGACCAGATAATGGCCCATCTCATGAACGAAGACGAGCGGGCCGATGACCGCGACAAAGGAGAGGACGGTCAGAAGAAACCCGGGATTTTCAATCAAACCTGCACTCTTTCCAGTATCTGGCCGGCAACGGCGCGGGCCGCGCGATCCACCGCCAATATGTCCTCGATCCCGTCCGGCGTCTGCGCGCCATGACGATGCAGGGTTTCCTCCACAATCGTGGCGATTTCAAGGAAGCCGATGCGCGCCCCCAGAAAAGCCGCGACCGCCACTTCATTGGCCGCATTCAGGATGGCGGGCGCCGTGCCGCCCGCCGCCGCCGCCGCGCGCGCAAGGCGCAGTGCGGGGAAGCGTTCGGCATCGGGCGCCTCGAAATCCAGCCGGCCGATAGTGGCGAGGTCCAGCGGCGCGCAGGGCGTCGCCATCCGTTCCGGCCAGGCGAGCGCATGGGCGATGGGAATGCGCATGTCCGGGCTGCCCAACTGGGCCAGCGTCGAATGATCGCGAAATTCGACCATCGAATGCACGACGGACTGGGGATGGACGAGGATGGCGATGCGGTCGAGGCCGACCGGGAAGAGGTGCGCCGCCTCGATCAGTTCCAGTCCCTTGTTCATCATCGTCGCGCTGTCGACGCTGATCTTGGCGCCCATCGACCAGTTGGGGTGACGCACGGCCTGCGCCGGGGTGATGGCGCGCATCTCCTCACGCGTGAAGGTGCGGAACGGCCCGCCGCTCGCGGTCAGGGTGATGCGGCTCACCTCTGCCAGGCGGCCGCCGGCAAGGCACTGGAAAATGGCATTATGCTCGCTGTCCACGGGCAGCAGGGTCGCGCCGGAGGCGCGCGCCGCGTCCATCATCAGCGCGCCGGCAGACACCAGCGATTCCTTGTTGGCGAGCGCCACGGTGCGGCCGCCTTCCAGCGCGGCCAGCGTCGGCTCCAGCCCGGCGCACCCGACGATGGACGCCATCGTCCAGTCCACGTCCAGCCGCGCGGCATCGACCAGCGCCTGCGGCCCGGCGGCGGCCTCCACACCGCTGCCGGCGAGCGCGGCCTTGAGGTCGGCATAAAGCTCCGGGCGGGCGATGACGGCCAGTTCCGCCTGATGCTGTCGCGCGGCGGCGGCCAGCGCCGCGACATCGCCATGGGCGGTGAGCGCGACGACCGCATGGGCACTGGCATCGCGCCCGATGAGGTCGAGCGTCGAGCCGCCGACCGATCCGGTCGCGCCGAAGATGGAAACCCGCCGGGTCATGCGCTCTTCCCCGTGATTGCAGGAGTCGTGATTGCAGGCGCCGACATTACAACAGTCCCGGCATCGCGACGAGCAGCGCAGCAAGCGGCGCCACCGCGACCACCCCGTCCAGCCTGTCCATCACCCCGCCATGGCCGGGCAGCAGCGTGCCGCTGTCCTTCACGCCCGCACGGCGCTTGAGATAGCTTTCGAACAGGTCGCCGCCCTGCGCCGCGACCGCCAATATGCCGCTGGCCGCCGCAAGCCGCAGCGGCAGGCCGGCAAGGACATGCAGCGCAAAGCCGAAGGCCAGCGCCGCGCAGACGCCCCCGCCCAGCCCCGACCATGTCTTCGAGGGGCTGACCCGCGGCGCGAGCTTCGGCCCACCGATGGCGCGGCCGGCGAAATAGGCGCCGATATCCGTCGCCCAGACAAGCCCCAGCGCCCAGAACGCGATGATCAGCCCGGTGCTCGCCGCCGGCGCGCCACGCAGGAACAGCAGCGCCAGCACCGGCACGCAGACATAGATGATGCCGACCGCGATCAGCGAAGAGCGGGCCGCCGCCACGGAGAACAGAAACGCGCCCAGCATCAGCCCCAGCGCCAGGAAGGACGGCCCGGCGGCCCAGGGCGACATGATGGCAAGCGGCACCGACACCGCGAACATCGACAGCTGCTTCTGCCGTGCATTGGCGCCCATCAGATCGGCCCATTCGCCCTGCATCAGCACACCGGCGGCGGACACCAGCACCCAGAACAAGGCGCCGCCCATCAGCAGCGCGCCCACCGCGACGCAGATCAGCGCGAGGCCGACGACCGTGCGAGTCCGTAATTCACTGCTCACTGGCCAGTTACCTGCAATCCCGCCACTCGCAATCCTGTCACTGGCCATCCCGTCACTGGCAATCACAATCCGCCATAGCGCCGCTCCCGCCCCTTGAAGGCGGCAAGCGCCTCGGCAAGGGCGGCGGCGTTGAAATCCGGCCAGAGCAGGTCGGTGAAATAGAGTTCGGCATAGGCCGCCTGCCACAGCAGGAAATTGCTGAGCCGATGCTCGCCCGATGTGCGGATGAGCAGGTCCAGCGGCGGCAGGTCGGCGGTGTCGAGCCCGGCATCTATCGCCTCGATGCCGATCTCCTCCGGTGCGATCTCGCCATTGGCGACGCGGGTGGCGACAACGCGGACGGCCCGCACCATCTCGTCCTGCGCGCCATAGTTGAGCGCGATGGCGAGCGTCGCGCCACTATTGCCGGCGGTGCGGGCGACCGCCCCGTCGATCAGCGCGACGAGCGAAGGCTCCAGCGCGCGATAATTGCCGATGACCCGCAGGCGCACATTATTGGCATCGAATTCGTCGATGTCCGACTGGATGAAGCGGCGCAGCAGCCCCATCAGGTCGGACACCTCCGATTCCGGGCGCTTCCAGTTTTCGGACGAGAAGGCGTAGAGCGTCAGGCACTCGATCCCCATCTGCCGCGCGGCGCGGCTGATGGCGCGCACCGCATCCACGCCCGCCTTGTGCCCGGCGATGCGCGGCAGGAAGCGACGCTTCGCCCAGCGGCCATTGCCATCCATGATGATGGCAACATGGCGCGCGCCGTGCTCAGCCGCGTGCTGGGGATATTCAGTCTGTGCCTGGGTCGCCACGACGGATTTATGCGCAGATTTCAGCCCTATTGGCCAAGGATTTCTTTTTCCTTCGCCGCGGCGGCCGCGTCGATGTCCGATATCGTGCTGTCGGTGATCTTCTGCACTTCGGCTTCCTTGCGCTTGCGCTCGTCTTCGCTGATCTCGCCCTTCTTCTCGTCGGTCTTCAGGCTGTCCATGCCGTCGCGGCGCACATTGCGCGCGGCGATTCGGGCCTTTTCGGCATATTGGCCGGCGAGCTTGGCCAGTTCCTTGCGCCGTTCCTCGGTCAGGTCGGGAATGGGCAGGCGCAGATTCTGGCCGTCGACAATGGGGTTGAGGCCAAGGCCGGCGGAGCGAATCGCCTTGTCGGCGGGCCCCACATTGCTCTTGTCCCACACCTGCACCGACAGCATCCGGGGCTCGGGCGCGGAAACCGTGGCGATCTGGTTGAGCGGCATATGCGCGCCATAGACTTCCACCGTCACCGGATCGAGCAGCGACGTGTTGGCGCGGCCGGTGCGCAGGCCCGCCAGATCGCCCTTGAGCGATTCGACAGCGCCGGCCATGCGGCGTTCGATGTCCGCCTTGTCATATTGGGGCATGGTCTTAACTCTCCTGGCTTTGGACGATCGTCGCGGTTCCCTCACCCGAAAGGACGCGGGCAAGGTTGCCGGTCTCGCGGATGTTGAAGACGACGATGGGAATATTGTTGTCACGGCACAGGGCGATGGCGCTGGCGTCCATCACCTTCAGATTGTCGCTGAGCACGCGATCGAAGCTGACCGTTTCGTACCGGGTGGCGGTGGGCACCTTCTTGGGATCGGCATCGTAGACGCCGTCGACGCTGGTGCCCTTGAAGATCGCGTCGCAATTCATTTCGGCAGCACGCAGGGCGGCGGTGGTGTCCGTGGTGAAGAAGGGATTGCCGGTGCCGGCGGCGAAGATGACGATCCGGCCCTTCTCCATGTGCCGCATCGCGCGGCGGCGGATATAGGGCTCGCACACCGAGGCCATGGGAATGGCGGACTGCACGCGGGTATCCGTGCCGATGCGCTCCAGCGCGTTCTGCACGGCGAGCGCGTTCATCACCGTCGCCAGCATGCCCATATAGTCGGCGCTGGTCCGGTCGAAGCCCTTGGCCGCGCCCGCAAGCCCGCGGAAGATGTTGCCGCCGCCCACGACGACGCAGATTTCGAACCCCGCATCCTTGGCCGCCGCAATCTCTCCGGCGACACGGTCCACGGTGTCCGGGTCGATGCCGAACTGCCCCGGTCCCATCAGCACCTCGCCCGAAAGTTTGAAGAGGATGCGTTTGAAGGCGGGCCGGATCATGCGGGCTGGGTTCCATCTGCTGGCAAGGAAATGGCGCGCACCTTAGGCAGTGCGCGCCATGATGTGAAGCGGGGTTTTTGGCCCGAACATCCCCCGTTCCGAACGGGGAATGCACAAGCGATCAGGCGACGCCGGCGGCCGCCGCGACTTCCGCCGCGAAATCGCTGACTTCCTTCTCGATGCCCTCGCCCAGCTGGAAGCGGACATAGCCCTTGAGCGCGATCGCCTTGCCGGCATCCTTCGCCGCCTTGGCGACGACGTCTGCGACCGGGGTCTTGTTGTCCATCACGAACAGCTGGCTGAGCAGCGCATTTTCCTTGGCGAACTTGGCCACGGCGCCGTCGAGCATCTTCGCGACGATCTCGGCGGGCTTGCCCGATTCGGCGGCCTTTTCGGCAGCGATCGCACGCTCCCGCTCCAGCAGCGCCGGGTCGATATCCCCAGCGGCCAGCGCCAGCGGGAAGGCAGCGGCGATGTGCATCGCGATCTGCTTGCCCAGCGGTTCCAGCACGTCGGCGCCAGCGTCGCCCTCAAGCGCGACGAGCACGCCGATCTTGCCCAGGCCCGGCGCGGCGGCGTTGTGGACATAAGGCACGATCACGCCTTCGCCGACCGAAAGCTGCGCCACGCGGCGCAGGGTCTGGTTCTCGCCGATGGTGGCGATGTTGGCGACCAGCTTTTCCGACACGGAACCGCCGGCGGGGTGCGCCTGGGCAGCCAGCGCCTCGGCATCGGCGACGCCGCTGGCGAGCGCGATGTCGGCAACGGTGCGGACGAAATCCTGGAACTGGTCGTTCTTGGCGACGAAATCGGTTTCGCTGTTCACTTCAACGGCGACGCCCTTGGTGCCGGCAACGGCAACGCCGACCAAGCCTTCGGCGGCGGTGCGGCTGGACTTCTTCTGCGCAGCGGCAAGACCCTTGGCACGCAGCCAGTCGGTCGCGGCTTCCAGATCGCCATTGGCTTCGGTCAGCGCCTTCTTGCAATCCATCATGCCCGCGCCCGAACGGTCGCGCAGTTCCTTGACGGCGGCAGCGGTAATCTCGGCCATGGTAAGGCTCCTTGAAATATCGGGTTTTCAAATATGCGGGAGGGCGCGTCCTGCAAAGAGCGCGCCCTAGCCCGGCAGCGTTTCAGTTCAGCGTAACGGCCGGCCCCCGCCCCGCTTGCCGGCCGGCAAGCGGGCGTGAGGGCCTGCGGTCAGCTCAAGCCTCTGCGGCGACGGCCTCTTCGGCGGCCGGCTCGTCCAGCGCGCCGATGTCGATGCCCGAAGCCTGCTGCGCGCCACGGTTGCCCTTGGTCGCGGCGGCGGCGATCGCGTCGCAATACAGGCGGATGGCGCGGCTGGCGTCATCGTTCGCCGGCACCGGGAAGGCGATGCCGTCGGGCGAGACGTTCGAATCGAGGATCGCGACGACCGGGATGCCCAGCGTGTTGGCTTCCTTGATCGCCAGCTCTTCCTTGTTCGCATCGATCACGAACATGACATCGGGGATGCCGTTCATGTCACGGATGCCGCCCAGCGAAAGCTCCAGCTTGTCCCGCTCGCGCGTCATCTGAAGGACTTCCTTCTTGGTGAGGCCGTGGGTATCGCCCGACAGCTTCTCCTCAAGGGTCTTCAGACGCTTGATCGATCCGGAAATGGTCTTCCAATTGGTGAGCATGCCGCCCAGCCAACGGTGGTTGACGAAATGCTGGCCCGACTTGCGGGCGGCCTCTGCGATCGGGTCCTGCGCCTGGCGCTTGGTGCCCACGAACAGCACCTTGCCGCCGGCGGCGACGCTGGCCGACACGAAGTCGAGCGCGCGAGCGAACAGCGGAACGGTCTGCGAGAGGTCGAGGATGTGGATGCCGTTGCGGTCGCCGAAGATATACGGCTTCATGCGCGGGTTCCAACGGTGGGTCTGGTGGCCGAAATGCGCACCAGCTTCGATCAATTGCTGCATCGAGACGACAGGAGCCGCCATAGTCTTTCTCCTTCCGGTTGAGCCTCTGGGAATCAGTGACCGAAGGTCCAGCTGAAAGCCGGGTCCGGCACCGGGTTATGCGATTCCCATGTGGATTAGGGGCGCGCCTTTAACTGCTGCGCCCAGGCAATGCAAGCGGATTGCGGTGCTTGACAGCATGCGGGAACGAGAACATAAAGAGAACATCAGGAACAACTAACGGTTTCACGCGATTCGAAACGTCCCTGCGGGGCGTCCATGCAGAGCCAGGCGCGTGTCCGTTGCGGTGAAAGGGTAAAGCGATGTTCGGTGTGATCTCTGCTTTCGTTTTCGTGACGGCATTCTCGCTCGCGTTCGGCACCATAGCCTATATGCTGCACGCATATAAGGAAAAGATGGTGGCCGCGCTGCTGATGCAGCCGATCCCGCAGGCCGCGCCTGAACCCCGCATCTTCGTCCAGCGCCGTCGCGGCGCTCCGGCCGGCACCCCTGCCCCGACACGGCACCGGCAGCGTGCCGTCAGGCCGCTCGCCCTCGCCGCCTGAGCGGGCGACCGAACGGCCGGACGGGCGGCATGTCAGGGGGCCGAAGCCTCGGCGGCCCGGCGCTGGACCTTGGCATAGCTCATGATGCCGAAGGGTATGCTGGCGACATAGGCGATGCTGATCGCCAGCAGGGTGAGCCAGGGATTGGTGACGAGCAGCGCGGCGAGCAGGCCGGCCAGCGCGATCGCCTCCAGCCGCACCGTCTTGCGCAGCCGCAGCGACGTCCAGCTGTATGTCGCGACGTTGGAGATCATCAGGAAGGCAATGAACGCCGCCCAGGGGGCGACCACATACCAGGCGCGGAAAATCTCCAGCCCCGTCACCAGCCACAGATAGAGCGGCATGAAGGCGAGCCCGGCGCCAGCGGGCGCCGGCACGCCAGTCAGGAACCCCGCCGCCTTGCGTGGCTGGATATCGGCATCGATGTTCGCGTTGAAGCGCGCGAGCCGCAGCGCGCAGCTCAGCGCATGGCAGAGCGCAAAGATCCAGCCGAATTTCGGCATCGCCTGCAGCGACCAGAGATAGAGGATCAGCGCTGGCGCGACGCCGAAGGCGATGCAGTCCGACAGCGAATCCAGTTCCGCGCCGAAACGGCTCTCGCCCCGGAGCATGCGTGCGATGCGGCCGTCGAGGCCATCCAGCACGCCCGCGATGATGATGCAGGCGACCGCCTTTTCCCAGTCCGCCGTAACCCCGCCCGCCGCCGAAATGCCATAGCGCACGCCGGTCAGACCGAAACACAGCGCCATCGCCGTCACGGCATTGGGCGCGACCATCCGCAGGGTGATGCCGCGCCGGAGCCCGGCCGGGATCGCGCGCCTCTGCCTCATTGCAGCACGCCCGAAACCGTGCTCGCATCACCCAGCCGGGCAATGACGGTCTCGCCCGCCACCGTGCGCTGGCCCAGCACCACCTTGGGCCGGGTGCCGGCGGGCAGATACACATCGACCCGGCTGCCGAAGCGGATGAGGCCGATGCGCTGCCCCGCCGCGACCATGTCGCCCGGCTTCACGAAGGGCACGATGCGCCGCGCCACCAGTCCGGCGATCTGGGTGAAGCCGATGCGCACGCCATCGGCGCGCTCCACCAATATATGCTGCCGCTCATTATCCTCGCTCGCCTTGTCGAGATCGGCATTGAGGAACTTGCCGGAAATATAGACGACCGACTTCACGATGCCGGTGATCGGCGTGCGGTTGATGTGGACATCGAACACGCTCATGAAGATCGACACGCGCATCATCGGCGCATCGCCCAGGCCCGCTTCGCCGGCCATTTCGCGCGGCGGCGGCACCGTCTGGATCAGGGTGATCAGCCCGTCGGCGGGCGCGATGACCAGCGAGTCATCCTGCGGCGTCGCGCGCACGGGATCGCGGAAGAAGGTGAGCACCCAGATGGTGACGATCACCATCAGCCAGCCGACAATCTCCCACCCCAGCAGGAAGAACAGCCCGGTGATCGCGGCAGCGATCAACCCGAACTTGCGCCCTTCCGGATGCACGGCGGGAAAGCGCCACTTGATGCCCCCCTGGCTGGTCGGGATGCCATCGGGGGCGGGGCCTGTCGTGAATTCGCTCTTGTCCATCGCGCCGTCTTAGGGAGTGCATCCGGGCATGACAACGCCGCAACAGCGGATTGGGTGCGCAGCGGATCGCGAAGCCGGCAGCATCGCGCCGGCAGCGCACTCGGCGGCATGCCGTTATCCCAGCCGACGACCCGCCGTCATCGCGCCCACCGCCAATCCTTCGCGCGCCGCCAGCGGCCCGCGATCGATCACTCGCCCAGCCTGTCCAGCCATGCGCGCGCCTGCTTGGGCTCGCCCACCGCGCTCGACGGCACCGGCCCGCGCGATGCCAGAAACTCCTGCCGGAGCGGGAAAGGCGGCATGGCCAGCTGCTCGCGCATCCCGTCGATCGCCTCGCCCAGCTCTTCCAGTGCGGCGACGACCGGCGCGATGGCCGCACGCACGCGACGATCCGCCTGATGATCGAACAGCCCCCAGCTGCCCGATGCCGTCTTGCGCAGCGCGGCGATCAGGGCATCCCGATATTCCGCCTCCAGCTCCTCGCGCCGGATATCGAGGCGCTCCAGGCGATCCGCTTTTGCCACCTCTTCATGCTCCCTGCTTCACATCGCCTTTCGCCACGCATGCGCGCGGCGCCAACGGTGCCCAATAGCATGGCCGCATCCTCCTTTATGCATATGCCTCGCAATTGCAGCATATTTCTCCCGCGCGGGTGTTGAACATTGGGCGGCATTTGCCTAGACGCAGTGCCATCCCCATCCACAGGCAAAGAGCGGAACTACGCATGGCGAAGATCAAGGTGAAGAACCCGGTCGTCGAACTCGACGGCGATGAAATGACCCGGATCATCTGGGAATGGATCCGCGAGCGCCTGATCAAGCCCTATCTCGACATCGACCTGAAATATTACGACCTGTCCGTCGAGAACCGCGACGCGACCGAGGACAAGGTCACCGTCGATTCCGCCAATGCGATCAAGGAATATGGCGTCGGCGTGAAGTGCGCCACGATCACGCCGGACGAAGCCCGCGTCGAGGAATTCAGCCTCAAGAAGATGTGGAAGTCGCCCAACGGCACGATCCGCAACATCCTGGGCGGCGTCGTCTTCCGCGAGCCCATCGTGATTCGCAACGTCCCCCGCCTGGTGCCGGGCTGGACCGACCCGATCGTCGTCGGCCGCCACGCTTTCGGCGACCAGTATAAGGCGACCGATTTCCGCGTGCCCGGCGCCGGCAAGCTGACCATGAAGTGGGTCGGCACCGACGGCAACGAGCTGGAATATGAAGTGTTCGACTTCCCCTCCTCCGGCGTCGCCATGGGCATGTACAACCTGGACGAATCGATCCGCGATTTCGCCCGCGCCAGCATGAACTATGCCTATGACCGCAAGTGGCCGCTGTACCTGTCGACCAAGAACACGATCCTCAAGGCCTATGACGGCCAGTTCAAGGATATCTTCCAGGCCGTGTTCGACGCCGAGTTCGCCGCCAAGTTCAAGGAAGCGGGCATCGTCTACGAGCATCGCCTGATCGACGACATGGTCGCCTCCGCGCTCAAGTGGAGCGGCAAGTTCGTGTGGGCGTGCAAGAATTATGACGGCGACGTGCAGTCCGACACCGTCGCGCAGGGCTTCGGCTCGCTGGGCCTCATGACCTCGGTCCTGATGTCGCCCGACGGCAAGACCATCGAGGCGGAAGCCGCCCACGGCACCGTCACCCGCCACTATCGCATGCACCAGCAGGGCAAGGCGACCTCCACCAACCCGATCGCCTCGATCTTCGCCTGGACGCAGGGCCTGTCCTTCCGCGGCAAGTTCGACGAGACGCCGGACGTGGTGAAGTTCGCCGAAACGCTGGAAGCGGTCTGCATCAAGACCGTCGAGAGCGGCAAGATGACCAAGGATCTGGCGCTGCTGATCGGCCCGGATCAGGCATGGATGACCACGGAGCAGTTCTTCGAGGCGATCCGCGTCAACCTGGAAACGGAAATGGCCAGCTGGGCCTGACGCCCATGACATGACATATGCACGCCCGAATGTCGGCAGACCGTGCATATGATGGAAAGAGCGCGCGCGCCGGTCGTTATTATGACTGGCGCGCGCTTTTTTTGGCCGCACATGCTTGCCGATCCACCGCGTTGGCCCAAAAGGAGGGGCATGCGGGCCGTGGGCATGTGCGGCACGGACATATGATCGGGAACCGACTGCATGACGACGACCGGACGCAAACGCCTCGACATCCGCAACGCGGTTCCGTCCGACGTGCGGGCGATCATAAGGCTGATCGGCCGCGTTTACCCCGACATGCCAAGCTATGCCCCCGCCATGGTACGGGGGCAGATCAACAACTTCCCTCAAGGGTGCTTCGTCGCGCTCTACGACAACAGGGTCGTGGGCTATTGCGCGACCATGCGCGTCAGCAAGGCGATGGCTTTTGCCGCCCATGACTGGGAAGAGATCACCGCCAACGGGTTCGGCACGCGGCACAGCGCGGCGGGCGAGTGGCTGTACGGCTATGAAATGGCCGTCGATCCCAAGCAGCGCGGCCTGCGCATCGGCCAGCGCCTGTATGACGAGCGCAAGGAACTGGCCGAGCAGCTGGACCTGCACGGCATCGTCATCGCCGGGCGCATGCCCGGCTATACCCGCGCGCGGCGCAAGGTCTCCGGCCCCGAAGACTATCTGGACAAGGTCGTCACCGGCAAGCTGCCCGATCAGGTCATCAGTTTCCAGCTGAAGAACGGGTTCGAGCCGATCGGCATCCTCAAGCGCTATCTGCCCGAGGACAAGGCATCTGCCGGCAATGCCGCGCATCTGGTGTGGCGCAACCCCTATGTCGATCCGGACGAGGCGCCGGAGATGCGGGTGCCGCGCGGGGTGGAAAGCGTGCGCCTCGCCACCTGCCAGCTGCAGGCCCGCGCGGTCGAGGATTTTGCCGCCTTCATCCGCAATGTCGAATATTTCGTCGACGTCGCGGCCGATTACCGCTCAGACTTCATCGTCTTCCCCGAGCTGTTCACGCTCCCCCTGCTCTCCTTCGAGAAAGAGAAGCTGACGCCGTTGGAGGCCATCGAGAAGCTGACCGGCTATACCCAGCGCTTCACCCGGGAGCTGGCGCGGATGGCGCTGGAATATAATATCAACATCATCGGCGGATCGCACCCGACCCGCACCGATGACGACGACATCCAGAACATCGCCTATGTCGCCCTGCGCGACGGCTCCGTCCATGCGCAGGAAAAGATCCACCCCACGCCCAACGAAGCCTTCTGGTGGAACATCAAGGGCGGCGATGCGCTGGACGTGATCCAGACCGACTGCGGGCCGATCGGCGTGCTCATCTGCTATGACAGCGAGTTTCCGGAACTGGCGCGGCGGCTGGTGGACCAGGGCGCGCGCATCATCTTCGTGCCCTTCTGCACCGACAGCCGCTCGGGCTATATGCGCGTGCGCTATTGCGCGCAGGCCCGCGCGATCGAGAATCAATGCTATGTCGTGATGTCCGGCAATGTCGGCAACCTGCCGAATGTCGACAATATGGACATCCAGTACGCGCAAAGCTGCATCCTCACCCCCTGCGACCTGCCCTTCGCGCGAGACGGGATCGCGGCGGAGGCGAGCGAGAATGTCGAGACGCTGACCATCGCCGACGTGAACCTAGCGGACCTCAGCTGGGCACGGGCGGAGGGCACGGTGCGCAACCTGCGCGACCGGCGGTTCGACCTCTACCATATCGACTGGGACAGCAATCCGGACCACACGCACGCGCCCAGCGGTGGCCCGGTGCCCGCCGGCGGCCATAATTCCCCCGGCGGTGGCTGAACAGGCACGCCTGGCCGCGCCGCGCCTTTTCTAGAGCGTTTTCACTATGAGCGAAAACGCTCTCGTCCTTTGTTGTCGCATTTTCCGAGCCATTGACCGTAAACGGTCAATTTGAAAATGCTCTAACCGCCCCCCACCAATGCCTGATCGACCATGCGATTGGCGATTTCACGCTCGCCCATGACGATGAGGTCCGCGCCCAGCTTGTCGAGATGGCGGATTTCGTCGTCCGAATGCGCCCGTGCGATGATGCGGATGGTCGCGTTGAGCCTGCGCGCCTGCTCGACGATCTGCCCGGCCTCGAAACCGTTGGGAATGGCGACCAAGATCATGCGCGCCTTGTCGATCTCCGCGCGCTGCAACGTATCGGGATCGGCGGCATTGCCGACGACGACCATGGCATCCTCCCCCTTGGGCAGGCTGGCCAGATCGCCTTCCGCCTCGATGATGACAAGCCTGCCGGGCGCCGTGATCAGCCTTTCGCTGACATGCCGGCCAACCCGGCCATGGCCGACCAGGATCACATGTCCGCGCGGCGAACGCTGAACCGGCGGCGGCGCGGCCTGAGTGCCCGTACCGGCGCTCTCGCCTTTCGCGCCCAGCCGGTCGATCATCACGAACAGGAACGGGTTGAGCATGATCGAAAAGATCGCCCCCGCCAGAATCAGGTCGCGCGCTTCCGATGGAATGAGCTTCAGCGACGTGCCGAGCGTCGCGAGGATGAACGAGAATTCGCCGATCTGCGCAAGGCTGGCCGCGATGGTGAGCCCCGTGCGATGCGGCCGGCCAAAGGCGCGAACGATGGCATAGGCCGCGATGGACTTGCCAAAGAGGATGATGACGATGGTGCCGATCAACGCCAGCGGCGCGCTCATCACGATATGCGGGTTGAAGAGCATGCCCACCGACACGAAGAACAGCACCGCAAAGGCATCGCGCAGCGGCAATGTTTCCGCTGCCGCCCGCTGGCTGAGTTCGGATTCGGCAAGGATCATGCCGGCGAAGAACGCGCCCAGCGCGAAGGAGACGCCAAAGAGCATCGCCGCGCCAAAGGCCACGCCCAATGCGATCGCCAGCACCGCCAGCCGGAACAACTCCCGCGATCCGCCATGCGCCACGCCATGCAGGATGGCGGGAATCAGCCGCCGGCCGACGATCAGCATGAAGGCGACGAAGGCCAGCACCTTGCCGATGGTGACGAGCAGCGTCATGCCGATCTGCCCGCCGCTGGCGTTGCCCGCAAGCGCGGGAAGCATCACCAGCGCGAGCACCATCACCAGATCCTCGACGATCAGCCAGCCGACGGCGATCCGCCCGCGCTCGGTATCGAGGATGCGCCGTTCCTGCAGCGCGCGCAGCAGCACGACTGTGCTCGCGACCGACAAGGCAAGGCCGAAGACAAGGCCGCTCGCCACACCCCAGCCCAGCAACGCGGCAAGCCCCATGCCCAGCAGGATCGCCATGCCGATCTGCGCCAGCGCGCCGGGGATGGCGATGGTGCGGACGGACAGTAGATCCTTGATCGAAAAATGCAGTCCGACGCCGAACATCAGCAGGATGACGCCCAGTTCCGCCAGTTCGTTCGCCACTTGCTGATCTGCGACATAGCCGGGCGTGAAAGGCCCCACGACCACGCCCGCAAGCAGATAGCCGATCAGCGGAGAAATACGCAGGCGGTGCGCAAGCGCCCCAAGCATGAAAGCCAATACCAGACCCGCGACAATGGTAGCGACGAGCGGTGTGGCGTGCGGCATGCGGTCTGCAGGCTCCCCTGATTATATTGGCCCCGATCATCCCCAATGTAGGATGAGAATCGATGATTTTCGACCCTTGCAGACATTTTCCATCAAAATACTGGAAATTGCCTGCCCCGCCCGCAATGATGCAACATGGCAGTTTCCTTTGATACGGACGGTTTTCGCGACTCCCTCGTCATCCTGGGCGCGGCGGGCCTGGTCATTCCCGGCTTCGCGCGCTTCCGCATCAGCCCCGTCATCGGGTTCGTGCTTGTCGGATTGCTCGTCGGCCCGGCCGGG
Organism: Sphingobium aquiterrae; assembly: GCF_037154135.1. NCBI lineage: Bacteria > Pseudomonadati > Pseudomonadota > Alphaproteobacteria > Sphingomonadales > Sphingobiaceae > Sphingobium > Sphingobium aquiterrae. The sequence goes on along the minus strand of NZ_JBANFL010000004.1, from coordinate 24,872 downwards.
CTGGGGGCGCTGGTGGAGCGTTATCCCTGGCTCTATCACGTCACCATATCGAACAAGGAATCGATCGAGCCCTTTGCCGAACTGGGCATCATCCTGCTGCTCTTTTCCATCGGGCTGGAGCTGAGCTTCAAGCGCCTGTGGTCGATGCGGCGGCTGGTGTTCGGCGTGGGCGTGGCGGAACTGACGGGCAGCGCCCTCATCATCGGTGCGGCACTGTACCTGATGGGGCAGCAGTTGGGCGGCGCCATCGGCCTGGGCCTTGCGCTCGCCCTGTCCTCCACCGCGCTGGTGCTGCCGATGGTGGGCACGCAGGGGCCGGTCGGGCGCACCGCCTTTTCGATGCTGCTGTTCGAGGATCTGGCGCTCGTCCCCATCATCTTCCTGCTGGGCGCGCTTGCACCGACCGCCGCGGACGGGGGCTGGGGGCTGGTCCATACATTGATGATCGGCGGCGCGACCGTCATCGTCCTGCTGGTGCTCGGGCGCTTCGTGCTGCCCCACATCTTCAGCCAGGCGGCGCGGACGAAAAGCCCGGAGGTCTTCCTGGCCGCAAGCCTGCTGGTCGTCATCACCGCCAGCCTCGCGACGGCGCTCGCCGGCCTCTCGCCGATCGTCGGCGCGCTGCTCGCCGGCCTGCTGATCGCGGAAACGGACTATCATGGCGAGGTCGAGGTGATGACCGCGCCGTTCAAGGGGCTGGCGCTGGGCGTCTTCCTGATCACCGTGGGCATGAGCCTGGACGTGCGCGTCATCCTCGCCAACTGGGCCAGCCTGGCGCTGGCCGTGGTGGGGGTGGTCATCGCCAAGACGGCGGTGACGGCGCTGCTGCTGCGCCTGTCCGGCGCGCGCCGGGCGCTGGCGCTGGAGGTCGGCCTGCTGATGTCCAGCCCGTCGGAAACGACCCTGATCGTGCTGTCGGCGGCTTCGGCCGCGCAGCTCATCATGCCGCAAACCGCTGCATTCTGGCAGATCGTGACCGCCGTGGGCCTCACCATCACACCGCTGCTCGCACGGCTCGGCCATGACGTCGCCCGCCGCATCGAGCTGGCATCGGGCGAGGAGCCGCCGCCGATGGGCGAGGATGGCGGCAGGCCGGCGGCCGTCGTCATCGGCTTCGGCCGGGTGGGGCGGATGGTGTGCGACCTGCTGAAAACCCATAACCAGCCCTTCATCGTCGTGGAATCCGATGCGGACGTGGTCGCCGAAGCCCGGCGCGAGGGCTACCCCATCACCTTTGGCGACGTGGCCCGCGCGGGAATGCTGGACAAGCTGCGCCTTGGCCATGCCCGCGCGCTCATCCTGACGATGGACGATCCGGTGCTGTCGGTGCGGGTGACGCGGCGCGTGCGCGGCTGGGTGCCGGACCTTCCCATCATCGCCCGCGCGCGCGACACCGATCATGCGGCGCAGCTCTACCGGGCCGGCGCCAGCGATGCCGTGCCCGAAACGCTGGAAAGCTCGCTGCAACTCGCCGAGACCGCGCTGGTCGACCTGGGCGTCGCCATGGGGCCGGTGATCGCCTCCATCCACCAGGCGCGCGAGAATCTGCGCGAAGGGATCAAGGACGCCGCCAATATGGAAAAGGCGCCCAAGCTGCGGAAATTGCGGCCAGAGGACAGCTGAGCGCCCCCCGCGTCAGGGCTTCGGTCAAGGTTTGCCGATGGTGATGCGCAGGCCGCCATCGCCTTCGAAGCGCAGGGTCTCGTTCCCGTCCCAGCCAAAGCGCTGATCCAGGGATATGGCGCGCGTGCCTCCGCACGGCTGATCGGCTGCCGGGCGGCTGTAGCGGGCATTGAGCATGTAGGTCACGCCGGCACGCGAGGGCTGCATGGCGGACAGAGACAGTTCGATCTGCCGCCCCTGCCGACCGAAAGAGCCAAGGCTATTGTCGCATGCCACATCCCCCGCCGGCTCCGACAGCGAAAAGCGCGCCGGCACCCCACCGCCCACCTTCAACGTGCCGCGCCACAGCGTTTCCGTTCCCAGCATCATGACCACCGCAACGGCGCGCACGGGGTTCGTGCTGGAGGACGGCACGGGCGAGGGTATGAAAACCGGCGCCGGCAGGCGCCGGGCGCCATCGACAACCTGGATCGGCGGCGGGGCGGCGGCCGTCTGCGCAGCCACGGGGGCTGACAGCAGCGTTACGGCGAGAAAGACGGGCTTCACATTCATCAACACGCTCTCCGAACGAAGCGGGACAAGGACGGACAGAAGGGACAAATCCTGTCGATCGGTGGACCATATGGTCGATGCATGTCATGGACGGTCACTGCTGAGCAGTCGTGAAGACTTGTCGTTAATGCCCTGCTCCCCCGCAGAGATTCACCCCCCTCCCCGCCGGTCCATAGTCCTCCCCGTCCGTGCGGCGCGCCCCGAACAGCGCCCGCTTTGATCCTCCATGCGACTCATCTGCGGGGCCGTTCGGCGCAAAGCGGGGCGACGGGCGGGCCGACGGCCTTGCCCGGCGCCGGCATCATGGCCTAGCCGGTGCGCGACGGGGGGCATGAAAGGGACGATTTATGAACGCATTGATCCTCCGGGCAGGCGCGACCGCCGCGACCGCCCTCATGTTCGCAACCTCGCTGGCCCCCATGCCGGCCCATGCCGAAGGACTGGTGGCGGAAGCCAATGCCGCGCGCTCGCATAGCGACTGGGGCGCGGAACTGGGTGGCGGGCTCAATCTTTCCAGCGGTCCGTTCACGGTGCGGCCCATGGCCGGCGCCTTCCTTGGCGACACGACGCGGCTTTATGTGAAGGGCGAGGCGACCGTGACGATCCCCGCCTTTGTCGAAATCGGCGCGGGTGCGCGGCTCATCAGCGATCATCTGCGCGCCTATGGCACCGCGTCGGTCCCGCTGGGGCCGATGCTGCGCCTGAAGGGCAATCTGGGCGATGGCTATGGCGCGGTGGGATTGAGCCTGCGGCTTTAGGGCATCGCGCGATCGATGGGGATCGCCTGTCCCCGCTCGCCCCTGGGATCGAGTCTCCGGGGCAGGCGCCGGGCTTGTAGAGGGTCACGTGCCTGCTTTCGACCTGAGCGCTTGCCCTGGCAGACAGTCGTAGGGCGCGCGCCCTTCCCAGGAGTTGGCTTACACCGCCCTTCGGATCGACAGGCTCAGCCCGGACGGGCCAGATGGAAAGGACGATGCTCTAGGGCCATCACCGTTCCGTTCAGGCCGAGCCGCCGCGCAGACAACCGCTGGGCAAAAGCGTAGTTTTTCGCGCATCGGAGCGCAGAGAATCGCACTTCGCAGGCCCGCATGGCGCCCTGCCCCGGCCACAGGCGAGCGAGGACAGACCATGCCCCTCCCGCCTACGGCACGGGATTTCAGGCGGGAACCGCCGCCAGCGCCGCCTTGACCGCGCCAATCGCGGCATCGGCCTTGTCGCCATCCGGTCCGCCGCCCTGCGCCATGTCGGGGCGGCCGCCGCCGCCCTTGCCGCCCAGCGCCTCGACACCGGCGCGGACCAGATCGACGGCGCTGAATGTGCCGGTCAGGTCATCGGTCACGCCGACCGCGATGCTCGCGCGGCCATCGACCACCGCCAGCACGGCGGCGACGCCGCTGCCCAGCGCCTGCTTCGCCTGATCGACAACGCCACGCAACTCCTTGGGGTCCAGCCCCTGGATCACCTGGCCCTGGAAGGCGATGTTGCCCACCTGCTCCGGCCCGGCGGGTGCCGCCGCGGCGCCACCGCCGCTCAGCGCCAGCGCCTTCTTCGCCTCGGCAAGGTCACGTTCCAGCTTGCGGCTCTGCTCGACCAGCGCGGCGATGCGCGCGGGCACGTCCTCGGGCGAGGTGCGCAGCGACGCCGCCGCCTGCTTTAGCCGGTCTTCGCGGTCGGCCAGCCACAGGCGCGCGGCCTCCCCGGTCAGCGCCTCGATCCGGCGGATGCCGCTGGACACGGCGCTTTCCGACACGATCTTGAACAGCGCGATATCGCCGGTGGCGCGGACATGCGTGCCGCCGCACAGTTCCACCGAATAGCTGCCCGCTTCCGTGCCACCCATGGACAGCACGCGGACCTCGTCGCCATATTTCTCGCCGAACAGCGCCATCGCGCCCGCCGCGACCGCATCGTCCGGGGTCATGAGGCGCGTCGTCACCTCGCCATTATGGCGGATCTGGGCGTTCACATCGGCCTCAACCAGCGCGATCTGCGATGGCGTCAGCGCTTCAGGATGGGAGAAGTCGAAACGCAGGCGGTCGGGCGCGACAAGGCTGCCCTTCTGCGTCACATGCCCGCCCAGCCGCTCACGCAGCGCCGCGTGCAGCAGATGCGTAGCGCTGTGATTGGCGCGCACCCGGTCGCGGCGAGCGACATCGACGGAGAGGATGACGGTATCACCGACCTTCACCGATCCCGTGCCGATGGTCGCCTGATGCGCATGGACGCGGCCCAGCGGCTTGGCGGTGTCGGCCACGTCGGCGACCAGCCCGTCAAGGCTGGTGATGGTGCCCGCGTCGCCCATCTGGCCGCCGCTCTCGCCATAGAAGGGCGTCTGATTGGTGACGATGATGACGCTGTCGCCAGCCCCGGCGCTGTCGACGCGGGCGCCGTCCTTCACCAGTGCGACCACCTGCCCCTCGCCCTTCGTCGCGCTATAGCCGGTGAATTCGGTCGCGCCCTCGGCCTCGGCGATGTCGTACCAGATCTCGTCCGATGCCTTGTCGCCGGAACCCTTCCACGCGGCGCGGGCGGCCGCCTTCTGCTCGGCCATCGCGGCATCGAAGCCGGCGCGGTCGACCGCCAGGCCCTGCGCCCGCAGCGCATCCTCGGTCAGGTCATAGGGGAAACCATAGGTGTCGTAGAGGCGGAAGGCCGTCTCGCCGGGCAGCGTGTCGCCCTTGGCCATGCCGGCGGTGGCTTCGTCGAGCAGCCTGATGCCCTTGTCCAGCGTCTGGCGGAACCGGGTTTCCTCGCGCAGCAGCGTTTCCTCGATCAGCGGCTGGGCGCGGACAAGGTCGGGATAGGCCGCACCCATCTCGCTCACCAGGCTGCCGACCAGACGGTACATCAGCGGGTCTTTCGCGCCGATGATGTGCGCATGGCGCATGGCCCGGCGCATGATGCGGCGAAGCACATAGCCGCGCCCTTCATTGGCCGGCAGTACGCCGTCGGAAATCAGGAAGCCGGCCGAGCGCAGATGATCGGCGATGACGCGATGGCTGGCCTGAAACTCGCCATCGGTCGCGGTCTTCGTGAGCGCGGCACTTTCCGCGATCAGCGCGACGAAGGTGTCGGTATCATAATTATTGTGAACGCCCTGCATCACCGCGGCGATACGCTCCAGCCCCATGCCGGTGTCGATGCTGGGCTTGGGCAGGTCGGCGACGATCTCGTTCGCTTCCTGCTCATATTGCATGAAGACGAGGTTCCAGATCTCGACGAAGCGGTCGCCATCCTCCTCCGGCGATCCGGGAGGGCCGCCCCAGATATGGTCGCCATGGTCGTAGAAGATTTCCGAACAGGGGCCGCAGGGGCCGCTATCGCCCATCGCCCAGAAATTATCCTTGGTGGGGATGCGGATGATCCGCTCCTCGGGCAGGCCGGCGATCTTGCGCCACAGGTCGAACGCCTCGTCGTCCGTGTGATAGACGGTGGCGGTCAGCCTGTCGGCCGGCAGGCCCCATTCCTTCGTCAGCAGCGTCCACGCATGGGTGATCGCCTGCTCCTTGAAATAATCGCCGAAGCTGAAATTTCCGAGCATTTCGAAGAAGGTATGGTGCCGGGCGGTGTAGCCGACATTGTCGAGATCATTATGCTTTCCGCCGGCGCGCACGCATTTCTGGGCGCTGGTCGCACGGTCATAGGGGCGCTTTTCAAGGCCGGTGAAGACATTCTTGAACGGCACCATACCCGCATTGACGAACATCAGCGTCGGGTCGTTATGCGGCACCAGCGGGGCCGATGGCACGACCTGGTGCCCGGCGCTGGCGAAATAGTCCAGGAAGGACCGGCGGATGTCGTTCGTTGATGTCATGCTGGCGAATTAGAGGGTCGCGCGCAGACTCTCAAGGGGGGCAAGCATTTCTGCGCGATTCCTGCACGGATCGGCGTGAATCTCTCCACATCCGATGCAAAAGGATCACCCGACCGGCGCGTCGATGCTGACAGGCGGCGTCGAAAACCAGCGCGGGCCGGCCTGCGTCATGTGGAAGCAGTCCTCCAGCCGCACGCCGAAACGGCCCGGCAGATAAAGGCCGGGCTCGTTGGAAAAGCACATGCCGGGCGCAAGCGGCGTCGTCTCGCCATGGACGAGGTTCACCGGCTCATGCCCCTCCAAGCCGATGCCATGGCCGGTGCGGTGGGACAGGCCGGGGAGATTATACCCCGGCCCATAGCCGAGCGACTGATAATAGGCGCGCACGGCGTCATCCACGGCGCCGGCCGGCGCGCCGAGTTTCGCGGCGGCGAACGCAACCTGCTGCCCCCTGGCCACCTCGTTCCAAACCTTGCGCTGCTCGGGCGTGGGATCGGCGCCGACGACGAAGGTACGCGACGTGTCCGACTGATAGCCTTCGACCGTGCAGCCGCAATCCATCAGGACGATGCTGCCCTTGCCCACCACCTGTGGCCTGGGCGAGCCATGGGGCAATGCCGCGTCCGGGCCGACGAGGATCAGGTTGAATTCGGTCTGTCCACCCAGGCGCCCGGTCGCGGCGTTCATCAATGCGCCAATGTCTTCCCGGGTCATGCCGACACGCACCTGCGGCACCGTCCAGCGATAAGCGGCGGTCGTGACATCGGCGGCGCGCTGCATCAGCGCGATTTCCGCCGCCGTCTTGCGCATCCGGCAGCCGCGCACCACCTGATCGGCCGACACCAGCGGCGCGCCCGGCAGCAATTGGCGCAGACCGTCGAAGGCGAAGAAGCGGGCCGTTTCCTCCACGCCGATCCGCGCGCGCGACAGGCCCCTTGCCTTCAGGAAGGCGGCGATGAGGGCAAAGGGGTTCTCATCCTCCTGCCAGACGCGGATGTCCGCTGGAATGCCGAGCGAGATCGCGACGGAGGGCTTCTCGAAAAAGGGCGTGACGACGATCGGATCGCCCTCCGCCGGGATCACCGCCGCCGTCAACCGCTCGCTGCGCCACCACTGGACGCCGGTGAAATAGATGAGGCTCGCGCCCGGCTCGATCAGCACGGCGCCGATGTCTGCCGCCTTCATCAGCGCCTGCGCCCGGGCGATGCGGGCCTTGCGCTCTTCGGGACCGATGGGCGTGACGGTGCCGGGCAGCGGCGGCACTTCCTCCATTACGCGTTCCGCCGCGAACAGGCGAGGCGACAGGCCGATCGCGCCGGCGCCTCCCAGAAGACCAAGGCCGGCAAGCATCGTTCGGCGATCAAAGCGTGTCATGCGGTCCTCGGCTGCGGGAGACAGGGTGCCTGCATATCGCGAGTTGGATGGCGCCGCCATGCCCCGTGGCATGATTGCGGCCCAGCATGAAAAGGAAGCCCATATTGCGCGCGCCAGAACGATAAAAGGCCCGCCGGCTGGAATGCGGCGGGCCTTTTCGGTTCATGAGGCAGCAGGGAGCGATCGCACCGCGGCACTGCGCTGTCTATACGGGCCGGCTGTACGGGCCAGCCATATGGACCAGCGCGGACATGCCGTCAGAGGTCGCCGTCCTCCGCCTCGCTGGAATCGGGGCCGGTCATCATCCCTTCGGCGACCGCTTCGGTCTTGCCACGGATCGCCTTTTCCAGGCGGTCGGCCATTTCGGGATGCTCCCGCAGAAATGTCTTCGCGTTCTCGCGCCCCTGGCCGATGCGGACCGAATCATAGGAGAACCATGAGCCGGATTTCTCGACAATGCCGGCCTTCACGCCCAGATCGAGCATTTCGCCGATCTTCGAGATGCCTTCGCCATACATGATGTCGAATTCCACCTGTTTGAAGGGCGGCGCGACCTTGTTCTTCACCACCTTCACGCGGGTCGTGTTGCCGACGATGTCGTCGCGATCCTTGATTTGGCCGGTGCGGCGGATGTCGAGCCGGACGGAGGCGTAGAATTTGAGCGCGTTGCCCCCGGTCGTGGTTTCCGGATTGCCGTACATCACGCCGATCTTCATGCGCAGTTGGTTGATGAAGATCACCATGCAGCGCGAGCGGGAGATGGAGCCGGTGAGCTTGCGCAGCGACTGCGACATCAGCCGGGCCTGAAGGCCGACATGGCTGTCGCCCATCTCGCCCTCGATCTCCGCACGCGGCACCAGCGCGGCCACCGAGTCCACCACCAGCACGTCGATGGCGTTGGAGCGGACCAGCGTATCCACGATTTCCAGCGCCTGCTCGCCGGTGTCGGGCTGCGATACGATCAGTTCATCGATGTCGACGCCCAGTTTCTTGGCATAGACCGGGTCGAGCGCATGTTCTGCGTCGACAAAGGCGGCGGTGCCGCCGCCGCGCTGCGCCTCGGCGATGACGTGCAGCGCGAGCGTCGTCTTGCCCGAGCTTTCCGGCCCGTACACCTCGATCACGCGGCCGCGCGGCAGGCCGCCCACGCCCAGCGCGATGTCGAGGCCCAGCGAGCCGGTCGAGATCGACTCGACCTGCATCGTTTCCTTCGAGCCCAGCCTCATCGCGCTGCCCTTGCCAAAGGCGCGGTCGATCTGGGCGAGCGCTGCCTCCAATGCTTTCTGTCTGTCCATGGTTCCCGTCTTCTTGTCGGCGTCGATCAGTTTCAGCATTGCGGTCATCGCATGGTCCCCTGTCAAGCGGCCGATGATGGCCAGAGGTGCGCCATGAGCGGCGCCTGCAATGCTATGTATTCCATTTGTTCACGTAGAACAAGTCAGGAACAAATTTTTCCTTCACCAACATGCGGCCGGTGCCGGAAGGGTCGCTTACTCCTTCAAAAGCTGGTCCAGCACGCGTTCGACCGTGCCGATGGTGAAGGGTTTGGCGATACTGGGATAGTGAGCGAGCGCAGTCGGCACATCGTCTGCATTGCCACCGGTCGCAAAGACAAAGGGAATGCCCCGCGCGCTCAGGATTTCCGCCACCGGCCAGCTTTTTTCGCCATGCAGGTTGCAGTCGAGAATGGCGGCATCGATCCCCTCCTCCTGCGCCGCCGCGCAACCGTCCGGCACGGTCGCGGCCAGCGCGTGCATGCGATGGCCCAGCGACTCGAGGAAATCCTCGATCATCATGCCGATCATGACCTCGTCCTCAACGACGAGGATGGATTTGCCCACGCGCCTGTGCCCCATGATCGGTGAAAGTCTCAACGGTTCGGTATCGCATCGATGCCGGATTGCCTAGGCCCCAGACCTCGATCGAAAGCAATATGATGCTGGAAACCTGTTACATCTTCGGGCGCACGGCCAACGCCTCCCGCGCCGCCTCGGCCAGTTGCGCGACCGAAAAGGGCTTGGGCAGGAAGGCGACATTGGCAAGGTCGATGGACTTGCGCAGCTGCTCCTCGGCATAGCCGGACATGAAGACCACCGGCAGCAGCGGATGGGTCTGCCGCGCCTGCGCGACCATGGTCGGCCCATCCATATTGGGCATCACCACGTCGGAGATCATGAGATCGATATGCTCGCCGCTGGCCAGCACCTGCAGCGCATGCTCGCCATCGGCGGCGGTCAGCACCTTATATCCCTGCCGCGTCAGCGCACGCTCGGCCACGGCGCGCACCATGTCCTCGTCCTCCACCACCAGCACCGTGCCGGTGCCCCAGGTTTCGGCGCGCTTTTCGGCCGCCTTGCGGGCCGGCTTCTCTTCTTCCACCAACGCGGCATAGACCGGCAGGTAGATGACGAAGCTCGCCCCGCGCCCCAGCTCGGATTCCGCGAAGATATAGCCGCCCGATTGCTTGACGATGCCATAGACGGTGGACAGGCCGAGGCCGGTGCCCTTGCCCAGTTCCTTGGTCGTGAAGAAGGGCTCGAAGATCTTGGCGAGAAGGTCGGGCGGAATGCCCAACCCGGTGTCGGACACCCGCATCGCGGTATAATCGCTCACCGGCAGGATTTCGTTGCGCATCTCCCGCACCTTGGCGGCGGGCACGGCATAGGTCTGGATGTTGACGGTGCCGCCATTGGGCATCGCGTCGCGCGCATTGACGCACAGGTTGACGATCACCTGTTCCAGCTGCCCCGGGTCCGCCCGCACCGCGCCCAGGCTGCGGCCGTGGCTCACCTCCAGCTTCACATTCTCGCCCAGCAGCCGGTTGAGCAGGCTGGAGACGTCCGCCACGATATCGGGCAGCTGCAGGATCTGCGGCCGCAACGTCTGCTGGCGGGAGAAGGCCAGAAGCTGGCGGGTCAGGCCGGCGGCGCGGTTGGAGTTGGACTTGATCTGCTGGATGTCGTCATAATCGCTGTCGCCCGGCGTGTGGCGCATCAGCATCAGGTCGCAATGGCCGATGATGGCGGTCAGGATATTGTTGAAATCATGCGCGACGCCGCCGGCAAGCTGGCCGATGGCCTGCATCTTCGTCGCCTGCGCCACCTGCCGCTTCAGCCGGCTTTCCTCGCCATTGTCCTTCAGGCTGAGCAGCACCGCCGCCTGCCCCAGCCCGCGCACGCCCGCCATGCTGAGCGCGACCGGCTCGTCCGGCTGCGCCCGCATCCGCACCGCAAGGTCGCCCGACATCTGCGGCCCCAGCGCATAGCGGCGCAAGACATCGGCCACCGCGGCCTGGTCTTCGCGCACCACGATGTCGCCGGGATAGGCGGGCTTCTCATCGGGCTGCAGGCCGGCCGCGCGCGCAAAGGCCCGGTTGACGAACAGCATCCGCCCGTCCCTGTCGGCCATGGCAAGGCCGAAGGGCAGCAGCGAAAGCAGCGTCTCGATATAGCTGAGCGCGGAATTGCCATCGCCGCCCGCGCCGCCGCTTTCGTCGTCGATCATGACGATCAGCATGGGGCCGTCGCTGCTCCCCTGCTTCAGCGGCACCTGGATGAGGCGCATGGGCACCAGGTTGCGCTCTTCCCGTGCGAAGAACACCCGCCCCTTGTCATCGACACGCAGGTAGGAGGCGAAGTCGCGACCGGAAAGATTGGCGTCCATCTTGCCGGCGGCGCGCTGCAGAAAGGCCGGATTGGCCGCGCGAATGCGCCCTTCCCCGCCGATCAGCACCGCCATGATCCCGGCTTCGGCCATCTGCATGCCGGCCTCGCCGCTCAGCATGCGGTTGAAATCGTCGATGATGCTGGCCTGGCGGATCGGCGTGAAGCGCCAGAGCAGGAAATCGTCGGCCCGGCCGGTGCGGGTCACATCCGCGTCCAGCCGCATCGCGCCGCGGGCGATGCCCTGCACATGCCCCTCGACATCGCGCCAGGCCGCACGCCCGGCGGCCGCGAGCCGCTCGGCATCGCTCGCCTCCAGCGGCAGGCCGGGAGGGGTGGGAAAGCCCGGGAACCATTCGCCGAACAGATCGCTCGCGCAGACCAGCCGGCCCGTCCGGTCGGTGACGGCGATCGCCATGTTGGAGGCATCGGCTGCGGTGCGCGCCACCGTCCAGTCGGGGATGGAATCGGCGACCGTCTCCGTTCGCGGGAACAGATGGGTGAACCAGATGCCCAGCGCCGCGATCGCGATCAGCATCGCGCCGAAGCCGGCGGCGAGCGCAGGCTCCCGCGTCGCCCACCAGATCAGCCCGGCGCTGATGGCCGCGGCGGCAAGCAGCATCGGCAACAGCGCGCGCATCTCCGGCCGCGCGGTGATCGCGACGATCTCGTCCTTCGAAGACGCCCTGACCACTATCTTGCTGTGTGACGCCATGGCGTCGCCATCCCCTCGCGTCTCAGTTCCCCGCGTCCCTGGCCCCTGCCGCAACGCACCGGCGCCGCCAACGGACCCGTCAGCCGCGATCAGCCGGCCGCCGCTTCTTCCATTGCGCTGTTTTCAAGGGCGTGGGCAATCCTCAATTTGCGCGCATGCCATTTGCGGGCCATGCGCGCGCGCCAGAACAGCATCGCGACGAAATAGCCGACCGCCGCTGTCGCGCAGGAAATGATCGCAAGGCCGAACAACATGGCCGGCGCCGCTTCGGAAAAGAGCCAGGCGCACCATTGCTGGATGGTCGCATGTTCGTTCACCAGCCCCATGAAGCCGGAGACGTCGGCGGTCCGCCCCAGGCAGAAATTGCCGATATAGACGGACGCCCACAGGATCAGCGGCGTCGTCGCCGGATTGCTGAGGAAGGTCATGGCCGCCGCGACGGGGATGTTCGCGCGGAAGGGCAGCGCCAGCAGCGCCGCGCCCGCGATCTGGATGCCGGGGATCAGCAGGAAGATGCCGACCAGCAGGCCCAATGCCACGCCGCGCGGCACCGACCGGCGGTTGAACCGCCAGAGCGAGGGTTCCAGCACCCGGTGCGCGACCGGCGCGAGGAAGCGATTATTCTCCAGCGATTCGCGGGTCGGGGCGTTGGCGTGCCACCAGCGGGTCAGACGATTGGTCATGGCCGATCACCCATCGCGGTTCAGCCCCTGTCCCGCAGGATGCGGGCCTGGTCGCGTTTCCAGTCGCGTTCCTTGATGGTCTCGCGCTTGTCGTGCGTCTTCTTGCCCTTCGCCAGCGCCAGCTCCACCTTCGCCCGGCCGCGGCTGTTGAAATAGATCGACAGCGGCACCAGCGTCATCCCCTGCCGCGCGACGGCACCGTGCATCTTGGCGATTTCCCGGCTGTGCAACAGCAGCTTGCGGGGCCGCTTGGGCTCATGATTATGGCGATTGCCATGGCTGAATTCGGGGATGTTGCTGTTGACCAGGAACACCTGGTCGCCCTTCACCTCGGCATAGCTTTCCGCGATGGAGCCCTCGCCAAAGCGCAGCGCCTTCACCTCCGTCCCCTGCAGCGCGATCCCTGCCTCGAACACGTCGTCGATGAAATATTCATAGCGCGCACGCCGGTTCTCGGCGACGATCTTCTTCTTGTCGAAGGTTTCGGGACGGGGGCGTGCCATGGGTTCCAGTCGATATGGTGACGGACGGGTGGTTAAACCAGCCCTGCGATTTCCAGGGCCCGGTCCACGGCCATGCGGCTCGCTTCCGAAGGCCAGGTGATAGGCAGGCGCACCTCGCTCGGCATGTCCGTGCGCACCCGGGCCAGGGCATATTTGACCGGGCCGGGCGAAGCATCGCTGAACAACGCGTCGTGCAGCGGGTACAGCCTGTCCTGCAGCGCGATCGCCGCGGCCCAGTCCCCCGCGGCGCAGGCCGCCTGGAACTGCGCGCACAGGCGCGGCGCGACATTGGCGGTGACGGAAATGCAGCCTGTGCCGCCCATCGCATAGAATCCCAGCGCCGTTTCGTCATTGCCGGAAAGCTGACAGAAATCGGTGCCGCAGGCGAGCCGCTGCGCGGTGACACGCCCCAGATTTCCGGTCGCGTCCTTGACGCCGACGATCGTCTGATAGGCCTGCGTCAGGCGATTCATCACCGGCACGCCGATGTCGGTGATCGTGCGGCTGGGCACATTGTAGAGGATGATCGGCAGGTCGCAACGCTCGGCCAGATAGGCGAAATGCTGATAGACGCCTTCCTGATTGGGCTTGTTGTAATAGGGCGTGACGACAAGGGCGGCATTGGCCCCCGCGGCCTGCGCCGCGAACATATGCTCCAGCGCGATCCGCGTGTCGTTGGAGCCGCAGCCCGCGATCACCGGCACCCTGCCCGCCGCCTGATCGACGCAGATCGCGACCACGCGATTATGTTCCTCGACCGTCATGGTGGCGCTTTCGCCGGTGGTGCCACAGGGCACCAGAGCGCTGCTGCCCTCTGCAATCTGCCAGTCGACGAAGGCCCGGAAGGCCGCTTCATCCACCGATCCATCGCGAAAAGGTGTCACCAGAGCCGGAATCGACCCGGAAAACATGCAAAAACTCCTTCAAAGCGCCCGGTTTCCAAGGCATAATAGGCGAAAGGCAGGATGCGACCGCCCGTCGTTCAGCGCCTGATAAGGAACCTATTGCCATAATGTCCAGCATGGTCTCGCAAACAGTTCTGGTTCGGCTTCTTCTGATGGGCGGCGTGCCCCTTGCCGGGGGCGTCGGTGCGCAGACGGTCGGCCAGTCGATGCAGGCGGTTTCCGGCAGCCCGCAACAGCCCGCCAACCCCTCAACCACCCCCATGGTGCAGCCCATTCCGGGCCAGCCGGGCTGGGAACAGATCCGCGACCGGCTGGGCACCTCGCCCGATGCGCAGGCCAGTGCCGCCATCACCGAATGGCGCCGCCTGCAGCAGAGCGACATGCTGGGCGCGTCGGCCTATGCGAATTTCATCGTCGCCAACCCCGGCTGGCCGGGCGAGGACCGGATGCGGAAGCTCGCCGAAACCACGATCAACCCGATCAGCTACGATCCGGGGCAGGTCATCGCCTTCTTCGCCCGTTTCCCGGCGCGCACGGCAACCGGCAATGCGCGCAACGCCGTGGCGCTCTCCGCGCTTGGCCGGATGGCGGAAGCCAGGATCGCGGCGCGGGCCGCATGGACCGGCGGATCGCTCTCCCCCCAGGATGAGGCGCAGATCCTTTCGCTCTTCGGCAGCAGCCTGACGACGGCGGACCATGACGCCCGCGCCGACGCGCTGCTATGGGCAAGGAACAGTGGCGGGGCCGAGCGCATCCTGCCCTACACCTCCCCCGCGCGCCAGCCGCTCTATGCCGCGCGCATCGCCATGCAGCGCAAGGCGCCCGATGCCGCGATGAAGGTGGCGGCCGCCGACGCCGCCGGCCAGTCCGACCCCGGCTTCATCGCGGAAAAGGCGATGTGGCTGCGCGACGGCGGCAACAGCATCGCCGCCCGCACCCTGCTCGCCAACCGGCAGCCGCTCGCGACGCGCCCGGCCGACGCGGAAAAATGGTATGAGGCGCTGCTGACCAACGCCCGCGCCGCCGCGAACGACAGCCAATGGACCTTCGCCTATGCCATCGCCAGCCAGGTGGACGATGCCTATGCGCCGGGCGTGCAGGTGCGCGACCGCACGCTGGGCGAGCGCGACGATTATACCAGCCTGACATGGCTGGCGGGCTCCACCGCCTTCTACAATCTGGGCAAGCCGCGCGACGCCCAGGCCATGTTCGTGCGCTACGCCACCGCCGCGCGATCGCCGCAGACCATCTCCAAGGGCTATTACTGGGCCGGCCGCGCCGCGCTGATGGCGGGGGACAATGCCGCCGCGACGCAGTTCTTCCAGAATGCGGCGACCTATCCCGACCAGTTCTACGGCCAGCTTTCGCTCGAACGGCTCGGCCTGCCGGTGCCCGCGCCCTCCGCCGTCACGCGCACCGTGCAGATCAGCGACGCCGAGCGCACCGCCTTCATGAACCGCAGCGTGGTGCGCGCCGCGCGCGCGCTGGGCGTCCAGGGCTATTGGGAAGACCAGACCAAGTTCCTGCGCGCCATCGCCGCCAATGCCAGCAACGAGCAGGAGCAGCGGTTGACGGGCGAGCTGGCCAGGAACCTCAACCGGCCCGACCTTGGCGTCATGGTCGGCCGCCGCGCCGTAGCGGACGGGCTGTCGGGCTATGGCGAGGCCAGCTTCCCCAAGGTGCCGGTGCCCGAAGGCCATCAGTTCAACTGGACGATGATCCACGCCATCGCCCGGCAGGAAAGCCAGTTCGACCGTGCCGCCGTCAGCCATGCGGGTGCGCGCGGCCTGATGCAGCTGATGCCCGGCACCGCGCGGGAACAGGCGGGCAAGGTGGGCCTGAGTTACGACATGTCCTCGCTGACCGCCGATCCCAGCTACAATATCCAGCTGGGCTCCAGCTATTTCCAGCGCCTACTCGACCAATATGGCAGCTACCCGCTCGCCGTCGCCGCCTATAATGCCGGCGCGGGCAATGTGAACAAATGGCTGGCCCAAAATGGCGACCCGCGCATGGGCGGCACCGACATCATCCGCTGGATCGAGCAGATTCCGTTCAGCGAGACGCGCGGCTATGTGCAGCGGGTGCTGGAAAATGCCGTGGTCTATGACGCGAGCAACCCGAGCCGCGCCATCTTCCCCAACGCGAAGGCGCCGCTGAGCCGCTATCTGGGCAAGAATATACCGGGTTGAACTGACCATATTCGTCACCCCAGCGCAGGCTGGGGTCTCGTGCCTTGACGTCGTGCCATGGGGCTTGAGATTCCAGCCTGCGCCAGCCAGTCTGCATTGGGATGACGGAATGGGGTGAATGCGCGCCTCGCCCTCTCGTTCGGGCCGGGCCTGTCGCAGCCCGCGCTTCCCCGCAATGCAAACAGCCCTTCGACAGACCAAGGCCGAACCGCTACGCACAGCGCATGACCAGCCAGCCCAATTACATCACGCCCGCGGGCTTCGCCGCGCTGCGGGCCGAATATGACCATCTGCTGGGCGTCGAGCGGCCGCGGATCGTGGAGGTGGTCAGCTGGGCGGCGGGCAATGGCGACCGCAGCGAGAATGGCGACTATCTCTATGGCCGCAAGCGGATGCGCGAAATCGACGGGCAACTCAAACGCCTGTCGAAGAAGATGAAGGACGCCAAGATCGTCGATCCGGCGGCCCAGCCGGACAAGAGCCGCGTCTATTTCGGCGCGACCGTCACCATCGCGGACGAGGACGACCATCGCCGCACCCTGACCATCGTCGGCAATGACGAAACCGATGTCGGCGCGGGCCGCATCGGCTGGGGCACGCCCATCGCCCGCGCCCTGCGCGGCGCGGCTACGGGCGACCTGCGCCGGGTGATGCTGCCGGCGGGGGAGAAGGAATATGAGGTGATGGCGATCAGCTATCCGGGCTGATCGCGCGGGCGCGCCATTGCGGCGATCAGCCGATGTCGATGGTGGTCACGCCTTCCTGCGGCTGGGTGAAGCCCCGAATGATCTGCAGCATCCCGTCGGTCCCGAACAGCTGGTAGAGGGTGAACAGCCCCTGGGCGAGATCGCCATCGAACTGGAAGGCGAAATTCTCCATCCTGCAATCGTTCATGCCGACCGCCTTGCCCGCATATTTCAGCGTGACGTTGCGGAAGGTGCAGTTAGTGAAGCTGTTGCCGTCCAGCTCCACGGTGCCGCCCTCGAAAACCCTGTCGACAAAATCCATCATGCCTGTCCTCGATAGCCGTCACTTCCAGCCCGTCAGACGACGGGCGTCGCGCTTTCATGGTAGAATGCACACATTGCCTGCCAAGCCTCTTCGGCGGTCTCCACGAAGGTGAAGAGGTCGAGGTCGGCATGCGAGATCACGCCCTCCTCGGCCAATGCCTCGAAATCCACCACGCGCGTCCAGAATTCCTTGCCGAACAGCAGGATGGGGATGGGCCTGACCTTGCCGGTCTGCACCAGCGTCAGCAGTTCGAAAAACTCGTCGAACGTGCCGAAACCGCCGGGGAAGACGGCAAGCGCGCGGGCGCGCAGCAGGAAATGCATCTTGCGCAGCGCGAAATAGTGGAACTGGAAGGACAATTCCGGCGTGACATAGCGGTTGGGCGCCTGCTCGTGCGGCAGCACGATGTTGAGGCCGATGGTCTCCGCACCGACATCCACCGCCCCTCGGTTCGCCGCCTCCATGATCGAGGGGCCGCCGCCCGAGCAGACGACGAAGTGCCGCCACCCGTCCTCGGTCGCCGGATAGCTGGCCGCGGTCCGCGCAAGCTTGCGCGCCTCGTCATAATATTTCGCCTTCTTGGCGAGGTTCCGGGCGATCAACCGCTGGCGATCGTCGGTGGCGGCGTCGATCCGGGCCTGCGCGTCGCCGGGCGCGGGAATACGGGCCGAGCCGTAGAAGACGAAGGTCGAGCGAATCTTCGCTTCGTCCAGCAGCAGCTCCGGCTTCAGCAGTTCCAGCTGGAAGCGCACCGGGCGCAAATCGTCACGCAGCAGGAATTCATTGTCCTGGAAAGCCAGCTTGTAGGACTTGCTCTGTGTCTGCGGGGTTTCAACGGCCTGCTTGGCGTCTTGCGCTTCCTGCGCGGCCGGGCGGAACTTGCGTTCCTCGATCTCTTTTCTGGTCATTGAGATGGAGGTAATCACAACGATCCCGCTTGCCAAGGGGCCCGCTTGCCAAGGGGAGCACCGCCCCGGCACGCGTCTATCGGCAATAACCGCCCTTGCCGCCCATGTCGAAATGCAGATGATCCTGATGCGCGGCGTTATAGTCGGGGCTGAGCACCGTCGCGAAACGCTTGCAGGCGCTCGCCCGCACGATCCGCAGGAAGCGCTGGCTCTGCCCGTCGCCGTTCCAGCCGGCCTTGACCGAAATCCGCCGCCCGTCCGCCAGCACGAAGGCGGCGACGTCCACGGCATTGCTGTGCGCATGTTCGGACAGCTTCACGCTGCCCGCGATCGGGCGGCAGGCATAGGTGCCGAACGTTTCGATCCGCACAAGCTCGCTGCCCAGGATCAGCCGCGCCGCCGGCTCCACGCCGTAACGCGCCCAGGCCGCGAAATTGGCCGCAAGCGGGCAGGTCATCGCCCCCAAATTGGTCGCCGGCACGCCGATATCGATCAGCTTCACGCTGCCATAGCTGGTGCAGCCGCCGCCATAGCTGCGATCGGGCAGCGCGCTGTAGCGCACGTCGATGGAGGACAATTTGGCAAGGCACTGGCGCAATGTCTGGGACGGCGGCCTTGGCGTCGCGACGCTCGCCCCCCGCTTGACGGCCGGGCCGCCGCAGGCCGAAAGCGCAAGGGCGAGCGCAACCGTTGCGGACCGGCAGCGCCGCCTGGCACGTTGCGCACTGTTCATCCCACCGCTCATCAATCCCGCTCAATCGCCCTCATTATAAATATTTCCGGGATTCCAGGGGTTAACGCAAGACTCGCCCCGTCGCGAAAGCGACTCGGTTCGTCACTTTCGCAGCAGTTTGCGGGGCAGGAGACGGTTTTCCCCGCCGTGCGGCGTTATCCGTTCATGCTCTCACTGGCCTCCGACACCCTCGCCCTGCCGGATATCGCTTCGGCCCCCGCCACCATATCCGCACCGGCGGGAAGGCCGCTGAACGCCATCGTGAAGCGCCTGTTCGGCGTGCATCTGACCGGCGACGTGCGGGAGCGGCTGTGCGGGGTCGGCATCCGCCCGCCGCTGACCACCGCGCGGCGGGCCAGGCTGGCCGGCATCAGGGATGCCGGCGCCCTGTTCATCCATATCCCCAAAAATGCCGGCATGTCGGTCAGCAACGCGCTCTACGGCCTGCAGGTCAAGCATGCCTCCGTCCGTTACTATGATTGCGTCGCGCCGGACCTGCTGGACAGCCTGCCCAGCTTCGCCCTGATTCGCGACCCGCGCGAGCGCTTCCTTTCGGCCTGGCGCTATGGCCGGGCCGGCGGCACCGCCCATAACCGGGTGTCGATGCCCTTCCGCCCGGTCTACATGGCCTTCAGCAGCATCGACGCCGCGCTGGACCATCTCGAGTCGGTCCGGTCGATCTATGCGGTCGACCACATCTTTCGCCCGCAAAGCTGGTATATCACGGATCGCGAGGGCGAAATCATGGTGGATCGGCTGTTCCTGCTGTCCGACATGGCGCGGGCGAGCGCCGCGATGCCGCATCTGCTGCCGGCGGCGATCCCCCATCTCAATCGCACGGCGGCCGGAAAAACGATACTGACGCTGGCGCAGGAACAGCGCCTGCGGGCGCTCTATCCCCAGGATTTCCGCCTGTTCGAGATGTTGAGCGCGCATCGCCCCTGGCTCTGACGAGGGCGCGTCCGGCCATCTGCATGCTTGACTAATCCCCGCGCTTCTATAGGAGCGCCGGCGGGCCACGCGGTCCCAACGCCGCGCGTGCTCTCTGCAAGGAGAAGCATTACATGACTGATACGATCGCCGCCGGCGCCACCATTGCGCCTGCCGTAAAGCCTGCCACCACGCCGGCACGCCCGTTCTTCTCTTCCGGCCCCTGCGCGAAACCGCCCGGCTGGACCCCCGAAAAGCTCGCCACCCAGTCGCTCGGCCGCTCGCACCGTTCGAAGATCGGCAAGACGCGCCTCGCCTATTGCATCGACCTGATGCGCGAGCTGCTGCGCCTACCCGAAACCCATCGCATCGGCATCGTCCCCGGCTCCGACACCGGCGCGTTCGAAATGGCGATGTGGACGATGCTGGGCGTTCGCCCCGTCACCACGCTGGCCTGGGAAAGCTTCGGCGAAGGCTGGGTGACGGATGCCGCCAAGCAGCTCAAGATCGACCCGACCATCGTGCGCGCCGACTATGGCCAGCTGCCCGATCTGTCGGCCGTCGATTTCAGCCACGACGTGCTCTTCACCTGGAACGGCACCACCTCCGGCGTGCGCGTCCCCGATGCGGACTTCATCCCCGCCGACCGCGAAGGCCTGACCTTCGCCGACGCGACCAGCGCCGTCTTCGCCTATGACATCGACTGGGCGAAGATCGACGTCGCGACCTTCTCCTGGCAGAAGGTGCTGGGCGGCGAGGGCGCGCATGGCGTGCTGATCCTCGGCCCCCGCGCCGTCGAGCGGCTGGAGACCTATACCCCCGCCTGGCCGTTGCCCAAGGTGTTCCGCCTCGTGTCCAAAGGCAAGCTCGCCGAGGGCGTGTTCAAGGGCGAGACGATCAACACCCCCTCCATGCTGGCGGTCGAAGACGCGATCTTCGCGCTGGAATGGGGCAAGTCCGTCGGCGGCGCCGATGGCCTGATCGCCCGCAGCGACGCCAACGCCGCCGCGCTCGACAAGATCGTGGCGGATCGCGACTGGCTCGGCCATCTCGCCGCCGACCCGGCCTCGCGCTCCAAGACCAGCGTGTGCCTGACCGTCGAGGGTGCGGACGAAGCCTTTATCAAGGTGTTCGCCGGCCTGCTCGAAAAGGAAGGCGCAGCCTATGACGTCGCAGGCTATCGCGATGCCCCGGCGGGCCTGCGCATCTGGTGCGGCGCCACCGTCGACACCGCCGATATCGAGGCGCTCGGCCCCTGGCTCGACTGGGCCTACGCAACCGCCAAGGCGGCCTGAACCAGCTTAATACCGTCATTCCCGCGAAGGCGGGAATCCATCTCCCCAGCGTTGCGCCTGGTGCGTCTTATGGGAGATGGGTCCCCGCCTCCGCGGGGATGACGGGCAGCATTTCACAAGGAATATTCCATGCCCAAAGTCCTTATTTCCGACAAGATGGACCCCCGCGCCGCCGCGATCTTCCGTGAACGCGGCGTCGAGGTCGACGTCATCACCGGCAAGACCCCCGAAGAGCTGATGGCGATCATCGGCGATTATGACGGCCTCGCCATTCGCTCCTCGACCAAGGTGACGAAGGACATCCTCGACGCCGCCACCAGGCTGAAGGTCATCGGCCGCGCCGGCATCGGCGTCGACAATGTCGACATCCCCTATGCCTCGGCCAAGGGCGTGATCGTGATGAACACGCCCTTCGGCAACTCGATCACCACCGCCGAGCATGCCATCGCGCTGATGTTCGCCCTCGCCCGCCAGCTGCCCGAGGCCGACACGTCGACCCAGCAGGGCAAGTGGGAGAAGAACCGCTTCATGGGCGTCGAAGTGACCGGCAAGGTGCTGGGCCTGATCGGTGCCGGCAATATCGGTTCCATCGTCGCCGACCGCGCCATCGGCCTCAAGATGAAGGTCGTCGCCTACGACCCCTTCCTCACCGCCGAGCGCGCCATCGACATGGGCGTGGAGAAGGCGACGCTGGACGAGCTGCTCGCCAAGGCCGACTTCATCACCCTGCACACGCCGCTGACCGACCAGACGCGCAACATCCTGTCGCGGGAAAACCTCGCCAAGACCAAGAAGGGCGTGCGCATCGTCAACTGCGCGCGCGGCGGCCTGATCGACGAGGCGGCGCTGAAGGACGGGCTCGACAGCGGCCATATCGCGGGCGCGGCCCTCGACGTGTTCGTGACCGAGCCGGCGAAGGAAAGCCCGCTCTTCGGCACGCCCAACTTCGTCTCCACCCCGCATCTGGGCGCATCGACCGACGAGGCGCAGGTGAACGTGGCGCTGCAGGTGGCCGAGCAGCTTTCCGACTATCTGCTGGACGGCGGCATCACCAACGCGCTCAACGTCCCCAGCCTGTCGGCTGAGGAAGCGCCCAAGCTCAAGCCCTATATGGCGCTGGCCGAAAAGCTGGGCTCGCTCGTGGGCCAGCTTGAGGGCGAGGCGATCAAGGGCGTCGCGGTGGAAGTGGAAGGCCATGCCGCCGAACTGAACCAGAAGCCGATCACGGCAGCGGTGCTCGCCGGCCTGATGCGCACCTTCTCCGACACGGTGAACATGGTCAACGCGCCCTTCCTGGCGAAGGAACGCGGCCTGGACGTGCGCGAAGTGCGCCATGACCGCGAGGGCGACTACCAGACGCTGGTGCGCGTCACCGTCACCACCGAACAGGGTGATCGCTCCGTCGCCGGCACGCTCTTCGGCCATGCCAGCCCCCGCCTTGTCGAACTGTTCGGCATCAAGGTGGAGGCCGACCTTGCCGGCAACATGCTCTATATCGTCAACCAGGACGCCCCCGGCTTCATCGGCCGCCTGGGCTCGACCCTGGGCGAGGCGGAAGTCAACATCGGCACCTTCCACCTGGGCCGCCGCAACCAGGGCGGCGAGGCGGTGCTGCTGCTCTCCGTCGACGGCACCGTCACCGAGCCGCTGCTGTGGGACATCTGCAAGCTCAACGGCGTGAACAAGGTGAAGCTGCTGCGCTTTGCGTGAATACGGTCAGGTTGATGTGATGGCGGGGTGAGAGCCCCGCCGGACGATGATGAAGCGACGCCCCGTTCTGGCTGAATGCCGGAGCGGGGTGTTGGTTTTTTTGGGGGGGGAAGGCGTCAATGGTGCAGCTGTCATCCGATTCGCATCTGTCATAAGCGAACCTCTACCTGCTTCTTATCGAGAGGCCGGGAGACTTCACATTGCATATGGAAGATATCGAGATACCGATCGCAGGACCAAGAGCATAAATTTCTTTTGGAACGACGAAAAATAGTGCCGAGTAATAAGAGAAATATCCGAAGAAACCTCGTTAAGCAAAACACTACCCCATTCATCAGGCCTGTATCGCATAATATTGGAAAATATACTGGTAATGAGAAAATGAATTGAAACTTCAGGAAGAATTATTGGATAGAAAGGATTATCCACGAACCACAAGTTTCCTCTAAGATCAGTATATATACATGCCAATATGGAAGGCGCCTGCGCAGCAGGAACAGTGACTATTGTTTTTCCAAATCGCTCACTGATAGGAAAACCCTGAAATGCCTGCTTTGTCGCATCTTGAGATGGACGAGTCTCACCATTTCCTATATGGAATTCCCATGTTAAACTTCTCGGATCATTTGCACTAACGATCTCCATAGGATAGCAGCGACTATTCCTACCAGTAGTCAATTTATAATAATCTGCCATTTCGGGAATTAAACTGAGAAGAGTTCCCAAACTTACATCGAAGCGATTATCATAGAATTGCATTACAGATTTCGAGCAATCAATATTGAACGCTATCCCAGATCTGTTGATTATTTGGGTAGGAAATGATCCAACCAAGTCACTAAACGTCCCTCTTGGAGAATCCCCTCCAAATTGAGCCTGAATTGTTTTAGGAAGATACCCCATACCATGAGACCCAGGAAGCATGTCTTTCCTGTACCTCAAAGGATTATTTAGAACGATTATACCATAAGTATATGCAGTTAATGCATAAAAGAAATTAAGAGGTTTAACCATAATACCAAGTCCCAGTGAGGCTGACTCACGCGGGGGATTCCCCCGGGGGTAATTTTCTGATTCACCAGAGCAAGCACGAGGAGGCTTGCGATGGCGGCAGCGATTGGGGTTCGATCAGATTTCACGCCGGGGGATTTACGGCGATTTTCCCGGAGTTGTGACGATCCGGACCAGGTCCGGCGGTTGCTGGCGTTGGCGTTGATCCTTGATGGTAGCAGTCGGAGCGAAGCAGCCAAGGCAGCTGGCGTGACACTTCAGATCGTCCGGGATTGGGTGATCCGCTTCAACGCGGATGGCCCGGACGGGCTGATATCGCGCAAGGCCCCCGGCAAAGTCTCGATCCTGAGCGCTGCACAGCGCCGCGCTCTTGCACAGCAGGTCGAAGCGGGTCCAATCCCCGCAGCACATGGGGTGGTCCGTTGGCGCCTCATCGATCTGGCACAGTGGGTGCGGGACGAGTTCGGCCTTTCGATTACCAAGCAGACTCTGAGCCGAGAGATGCGCGCGTTGGGCTTCCGCAAGCTCTCGGCCCGCCCCCGCCACCATGGCCAGAAGGAAGATGCCATCGCTGATTTTAAAAAAGCTTCGCAGGCCAGTTGGCAAAAGTCCGACGATCCTTGCCGCGCGGAACCGCGATAGAATTATGGTGGCAGGACGAGGCGCGCATAGGTCAGCAGACCAAACTCACGCGCCGCTGGGCCAGGCGGGGGACACGGCCTTGTGCGCCCAAAGATCAGCGCCGGGCCTCGGCCTGGATCTTTGGCGCGATCTGTCCGGCAGAGGGCAAGGGTGCCGGCATCGTCATGCCCCGTTGCAACAGCGAGGCTATGAGCATGCATCTCGAAGAGATCGCCTTCCACGTCGCGCCGGGAGCGCATGCCGTCCTGATCCTCGATCAGGCCGGATGGCATGGCTCGGCAGAACTGGTCGTGCCCGACAACATCACCCTCCTGCCGCTGCCGCCCAGATGTCCGGAACTCAACCCCGTCGAAAATGTCTGGCAGTTTATGCGCGACAACTGGCTGTCGAACCGCATCTTCTCATCCTACGATGACATCGTCGATCACTGCTGCTTCGCCTGGAACAAGCTCGTCGACCAGCCCTGGCGCATCATGTCCATTGGGCTGCGACAGTGGGCACATGGGTTCTGATCAATGAGACTTGGTATAAGGAGACCTGTGTGCGGGTGGTTGTAGGAGACTGAAATGCATTTATTTTTCTGTCTTCAGCTTTGATCGCGCTGCGTTG